>NZ_VOYM01000028.1:0-36894 GCF_013420285.1 Acinetobacter sp. YH01019 | reverse complement strand
GCCTATCTCAGTGATGTGCTGAAAAGGCTGCCGACGCATAAAGCGACCCAAATAGAAGAATTACTACCACATCGCTGGAAATCCAACTCAAATTAAAAAATAGGCATGGGGTTCAGCGGACGCTTACAGTATTACTTTGCCTGACATGTAAAAGTTAAAACAGTTTGATAGTCGTCATCTTTGCTGATGCTTCCGCTGTTACCAGTAATGGTGCCAAGTACGCCAGCTGCCGCTTGAATCATTTGTCCAGTTTTTTCATCGACGACACCTTTTAATACGCCGTTGTATTCTTGTTTTTCGTCAACAACAATCGGGGAGGCATTTTTACCACAGGTACTATTAGCCGCAGCAATAGCATTATTTTTAGCAGCAATACTGGTTTTACCTACAGCTGTTACTTCGTATTGATTATTTGGTTTTTGTACGGCAAGTGTTTTAGTTGGTGTGCTTGTACATGCTGTCATTAATATTGCAGCTGAAAGTGCAGTAACTACAGCATAAGTTTTTTTCATTACTTTCATGGTATACCCCGTAACAGAAATAATTTAAATCATTTGATCATAAAAATGCTTATAGAACAGGGATGTGCTGTACAGATTATGCAGTTTTTTTATAGTGAATCTGTGAATGAGGCTTCTAGCAATGAGATCTGTAAGTCAACAGTAGAAACATTCTAGAGTAAGTGCTTGAGAATATGCTAATCTTGAGCAAAAGTTTTTAAGTACAGTAGATAGATGTCAATTCTAAAATCAGCAGTTGATTCAGTTCATCAAAATATTCATCAGCGTCAGTCAATTGGTCATTTAATTGAGCCTGCGCCGAATGCTGAACAATTGGAACAAGCATTTCAAGCGGCGCTTACTGCACCTGACCATCACCGTTTAAAGCCAACACGTTTTGTGGTTATTCCTGAAACTGAACGTGAATCATTTGGTGAGCTTTTATCACAGGCTTTAGCGGATACTGGGCAAACAGAAGAAGCACAATTAGAACGTGTAAAACACCATCCATTTCGTGCACCTTTACTTGTTTTAGCACTTACAAAATTACAAGATCATCCCAAAGTACCGAATTTTGAACAAATTTTAAGTTCTGGTGCAGCTGTACAAAACTTCCTTCTTTCGCTACAAGTACAAGGTTTTTCAACAATGTGGCGTAGTGGTGCTGTCGTTGAATCTAAACTTTTTAAGCAAGCCTTAGGTCTTACTGAAAATGATTTAATTTCAGGCATTATTTATATAGGTACAGCAGTGAAAGCAATTCCTGCACGTGCAGGAATAAATTCAGCGGATTTTGTCAGCCATTGGCATAAATGAAATAGATAGAAATACGTAATTAGGATAAAACTAAAATGTCAGAACTTGATTTCGCAAGCCTAGTGAGCCCTGTATCAGTTGATCAAAAAACAGCACTACGTGTGACGGTTTTGGGTGGAGGGAGCTTTGGTACGGCAATGGCAAATACTGCTGTACGTAATGGTTGCGATACCATGATTTGGATTCGTGATGAAGCAGTTGCAGCTGATATTAATGCAACTCATATTAATAAGCGTTATTTGCCTGATTTTCAACTTGAAGCAGGTTTGGTGGCTGTTTCTGATTTAGAGCAGGCTGTATGTAATCGCGATATTATTTTAGTGGCTATTCCGAGCCATTCTTTTCGTAGTGTGTTGCAACAAATTAAACCCTTTATAACCTCGCAAGCTGTGGTGTCGTTAACCAAAGGTATTGAAGCCAATACTTTTAGTTTTATGAGCGATATTATTCGTGAAGAATTACCAGAAGTTCCCTACGGTGTGCTGTCAGGGCCAAACCTAGCGAAAGAAATCGTGGCTGGACAACCTGCAGGGACTGTAATTGCCAGCCAATCAGAGCTAGTGCGTTATGCAGTTCAGCAAGCTTTACACAGTGCATTATTCCGTGTTTTTGCCAGTGATGATGTGCATGGTGTAGAACTTGGTGGTGCTTTAAAGAATATTTATGCGGTCGCGATGGGTTTGGCTGCGGCATATGGTGTCGGTGAGAACACTAAAAGTATGATTCTAACCCGTGCTTTAGCTGAAATGAGTCGCTTTGCCGTTAAGTTAGGAGCTAATCCATTAACCTTCCTCGGTTTGTCGGGGGTTGGTGATTTATTTGCAACCTGTAGTAGCCCATTGAGTCGAAACTATCAAGTTGGTTTTGCGTTAGGAAGTGGTAAATCATTAGAGCAGGCAACCACTGAGTTAGGACAAACAGCGGAAGGTATTAATACGATTGTTCAAGTGCGAGCACGTTCTGAAGAGCTTGATGTATATATGCCAATTACGAGTGCTTTATATGAAGTTATTTTTGAAGGTGCACCTGCAATAAATATCGCACTTTCACTTATGAAAAATGGGCATCGTAGTGATGTGGAATTTGTACTGCCGCATCAGCAGGTTTAAACGCTCGAAGTTTTGTGAATAATCATAGCTTTGTCATACATGCTATATATAATATGCTGGATAGAATAGGGACATTTTATGCAACTCACTTTAGTAAGACATGGCGAAGCTGCGCCACCTATCATGGGAAATGATATCAAACGCCCATTAACAGAACGTGGTATTGCACAAGCAGAGCAAACAGCACAGTACTTGAAAGATTTGATTCATCCGGAGGTTTTTGTGGTGAGTCCTTTACTTAGAGCACAGCAAACGCTTTCGTACTTGCAAAAGTATTTCCCAAACGTTCCTGTGGTGGTGTGTAATGCCATTAAACCAGAAGATGATGCAAAAATTGCGGTGGAGTGGTTGTCTCATTTACCGTATGAGTCTATTGTTGTGGTGTGTCACATGAACGTTGTTGCGCATATTGCATCATTATTGGTATCGGAATTCTTTAATCCGTATTCCCTTGCTGAAGCCCGAATTTATGATCAGGCAGTTATTGCGCCAGGTTTATCAACACAAATTAAATCGTTTATACCATCTATATAAAAACCAATTAAAACGGCAGAAAATAATCAATGTTGTATTTATGGATGCCAGAAGCCAATGGGGTTTGGCAATGGTCTGAGGGTGATTTTTGGAAACAGTCATCCACCCTTGAACAACTTATTCGAGAAATTCAGCCACACGCTGGAAAGGAAGCTGTTGTATTCTTTCCAAGTCGTGATGTGCAACTGATTCAGCAAAATTTTCCAAAAGCACAATATAAAAAGCTGGGGCCAGAAGGGATTAAGTATCTTTTAGAAGAATTTGTCATCCTGCCTTTGGACGCGATGAAAATTTTGCATCACTTTCAAAACCCAGATCAGTTAACGGTAATGGGTATTGCAAATTCTGCTGTTGAAACCATGCAACATGCTTTGACGCTGATACCTGTTAAGGTTGTTTCTTTATTACCAGATTTTTTGGTGTTGCCAGTACCAGAACTTGGACAGCATACTTTGGCTAATGTGGGTGGCCATTTGCTGGTTCGTGAATCGGAGTATGTGGGGCAGTCGATTGATGATTTGGCGTTGTATCTCGATTATCAAAGTATACAACCGAAATATAAAATTTCTAATTTGACGGCAGATCAAACTCATTGTTTAGAAGCAAGTATCACACATGATCAACTCGAATCTTTTCATTATGAATTGCCGGTTTTAAAAAAGCCGAAACAACATCCTTGGAATGTATTGCCCAAAGCTAAGTCCAATAGTGGTGTGTCTGGTTATTGGAAAGCATGTGCAGCTGTATTGGTTGCTGCGATAATTACACAATTTAGCTATGATGCTTTACGTTGGTATCAGTATAAAAAAGTAGCTAATGTTACGGCAAATCAAGCTTTGGACCAATTTAAATATTGGTTTGGTCAATCATATCCTGTAACTGAACAAACCTTAAAAAGCCAATTTGAAGCCCAATTACGTCAAAGCCAAACGGGTAATGCTCAGGCTTTAGCGCTATTGAGCCGAGTTGGCCCCGTTTTAATGCAAAATCAGGTTGTGGCCAGTCGTGTGAGTTATGAGGCTTCAATAATGAATATGGAATTGAAAGCCAATTCATCGGAAGTCCTGCAAAATTTAAGTAATCAACTTAAACAGCAAGGTTTTAAAGTCGAATTAGGCAATATTCAGCCGAGTGCTAACGGTGTAATCGGATTGGTGAAAGTACAATAATGACAAAAATGGAACAGTTTCAGCAGCGCATAGACCTGCAAATTGAACGCATTACGGATTATTTAGATCGTTTAAGCATGCGTGAGCGTGTGATGGTCATCTTTACCACAATATTTGTTTTGGTGGCTGCCATTGGTGCTGCTTTATTTTATATGAATAAAGCCGCCAACTTTCAGCAAAAAAGAGTCAATGATTTAAAAGACACTGTGGTATGGATGCAAAGTAATGCAGTGACCATGAAGCCAGCAGGGGATGGTCAACTAAGCGCATCGGAAAAAGTACAGCGCGTTTCTCAGCAGCAAGGTTTGTCTGTTGCATCACAACAAATGGGTGATCAGATTCAAATTGCGGTGATGCATGAAAATTATGCAGTATTGGCAAATTTTCTTACACAATTGGTTCAAATGGGCTTAAGTGTTGAAAAGATGGAATTTAGTTCTGAAGCTGGACAGATTAAATTAACAGCGACTGTACAATAATCGGTAAAAATAAAGATCTGCTAAGCATGGTGTTTTTGTGATGCTATGCCTATAATATGCCGACTTAAAAAGCAGTAGACTTTTATAGATATGTTGTATTCTCTAGCCCGCCCTTTGTTGTTTAGTTTAGCACCAGAGCGTGCACATGAGCTGACATTGTCACTGTTGAAATCCTCTCACAAGATAGGAATGATGCGCCAAAACATCGCATCTAAACCAGTGACATGTATGGGAATTCAATTTCCAAACCCAGTGGGTTTAGCAGCCGGTCTTGATAAAAACGGTGCATATATTGATGCATTGGCGAGCCAAGGTTTTGGCTTTATTGAAATTGGTACGATCACACCTCTTCCTCAATCAGGTAATCCTGAACCGCGTTTATTCCGTTTACCGAAAGCAAAAGCTATTATTAACCGTATGGGTTTCAATAATGATGGCGTGGATAAACTGATTGAAAATGTAAAAGCTGCGAAATTCAAAGGTATTTTGGGTATCAATATTGGTAAAAATGCAGTGACTCCAGTGGAGAAAGCTGTTGATGATTATCTGATTTGTCTAGAAAAAGTTTACAATTACGCTTCTTATATTACTGTTAATATCTCTTCTCCTAATACAAAGAACCTTCGTAGCTTACAAAGTGGCGATGCTTTGACTGAACTGTTAGAAACTTTGAAAAAGCGTCAGCTTGAATTGGCTGATGAAAATCAACATTATGTGCCATTGGTACTTAAAGTTGCTCCAGATCTTGAACCTGAAGATATTCAATTTATTGCACAGCAATTGTTAACCTTTAAAATAGATGGTTTGATTGTGACCAATACCACATTGTCACGTGAAGGCGTTGAAGGCCTACCATTTGGTGATGAGGCGGGTGGTTTATCTGGAGCACCTGTATTTGAAAAAAGTACCGCATGTCTCGCTGCCTTTGCAAAAGTATTAAATGGTCGCATTCCATTGATTGGTGTGGGTGGTATTTTGTCGGGTGCAGATGCAGTGGCGAAACAAAAAGCAGGTGCAAGCCTTGTACAAGTGTATAGTGGCCTCATATATACAGGTCCAACACTTGTAAAAGATTGCGTAGACGCACTTTAAAGATCATGAATACCATTGATATCTTTATACTGATTATTTTGCTCATTGGAGGGCTGAACGGTTTGCGACAAGGATTTATTAAAGCCTTTGCGAACTTCGTTGGATGGATTCTTGCACTTGTTATTGCAGCAAAGTATGCAACCGTCCTTGCACCTTCGATGGTTTCACTCAGTACAGATCCAGTGGTTCAAAAAATTGCTGCGTTTGCATTTATCGTGCTGTTGATTGTGGTCATGACATGGGTTGCGACCTGGCTGTTAAATAGTATTCTGAAAACACTTAAGCTTGGGCCATTAAATCGCTTAGCTGGTGGTGTGTTTGGGAGCCTAAAAGGGTTGTTGGTAGTGCTCATCACCATGCAAGGCATTGGGCCTTGGGTGGAAAGCTCACCGCACTGGAAACAGTCGAAAATGGTACAGACATTATTGCCGTATGCACCTTGGGCGACTGCCATGTCCAAAGATGCTGCAAATCAAGCCTTACATCATATTAAGTCTGAAGATGCCGAGAAATCTTCTGACTATTCTTCTGAGTCGCAGAACAAGCATGGACGTTCTGGATCAGGCGAGTCAACGAATAATCCTTTTTATTAACCCTAGCTTGTCTGCGAGGTTGCTATGTGTGGAGTAGTTGGTATAGCTGGTAAATCACCTGTTAACCAAATGTTGTTTGATGCGTTAACGATGTTACAACATCGTGGACAGGATGCAGCCGGGATCGTAACTTGTCAGGATGGTCGTTTATTCCTGCGTAAAGATACGGGTATGGTGCGTGATGTGTTCCACACACGTCACATGCGTGCATTACAAGGTAACTATGGTATTGGCCATGTGCGTTACCCAACAGCGGGCTCTTCAAGTAGTGCTGAAGCCCAACCATTCTATGTAAACTCACCTTATGGCATCACGCTTGCGCATAACGGTAACTTAACCAATGCTGCTGAAATTCATGAAGATTTGTTCAAAACTGACTTGCGTCACATGAATACAGATTCAGATTCGGAAGTATTATTAAACGTGTTTGCACATGAATTGCAAAAACGTGCCAAATTGACTCCATCTGCAGATGATATTTTTCATGTCGTTTCACGTGTACATGAGCGCTGTAAAGGTGGTTATGCTGTTGTTGCCATGATTACCGGTCAAGGCTTAGTCGGTTTCCGTGATCCAAATGGTATTCGTCCATTAATTTACGGTTCTCGTGAAACTGAAAATGGTATGGAATATATCATTGCTTCAGAGTCTGTTGCGATTACAGCACTTGGCTTTAAGGTTGAGCGTGATATTGCACCGGGCGAAGCAATCTATATTAGCTCGACGGGCGAAATGCATACGAAGCAATGTGCAGCAGCACCTGAATATCGTCCATGTATCTTTGAGTATGTTTACTTTGCTCGTCCGGATGCAACAATTGATGGTATTTCAGTTTACAAAGCACGTTTGAAAATGGGCGAAAAACTTGCTCAGAAAATTCAACGCGAATGGGGTGAAGAACACGACATTGATGTGGTGATTCCAATTCCTGATACCTCACGTACTTCTGCGCTTGAGCTTGCTAATACCTTGGGTGTGAAGTTCCGTGAAGGCTTTATGAAGAACCGTTATATCGGTCGTACTTTTATTATGCCGGGTCAACAATTACGTAAAAAATCTGTACGTCAAAAGTTGAACCCTGTTGAGCTTGAGTTCCAAGGTAAAAATGTACTACTTGTAGATGACTCAATTGTACGTGGTACAACGTGTAATGAAATTATTCAGATGGCGCGTGATGCTGGTGCAAAAAAAGTATTCTTCGCTTCAGCTGCACCAATGGTGAAATATCCAAACGTGTATGGTATTGATATGCCAGCTAAATCTGAATTGATTGCATCTGAGCGTAGTGTTGAAGAAATTCGTGAAATCATTGGTGCAGACCGTTTAATCTTCCAAGATTTAGAAGATCTTAAATCAGCAGTACGTACAAAGAAAGTGCCAGAGCTACAAGACTTTGACTGTTCTGTATTTGATGGTAAATACGTGGCAGGTGGCATTGATGCAGAATATCTTGCTGCACTAGAGCGTAAACGTAACGATTCTGCAAAGAACGAAAAACCAGCTTATATCGATGTAAACATTGATGCAGCTTCTGTAGATTTAACTGGTGTTCGTGAAGAATAATCTGGTTAAAACATACTGAAAAAGCGGGAATTTCCCGCTTTTTTCATTTATGATGAGCAAACAAAAGACAATGTAAGTTAAGGATATTACATTGAGAAGCGTGGGTTATGATTTTATAAAAAACAAAAATATGTTTTGGCCTGTCACCATGTGCATGGCTGCGGTATTTATGACGGTTGCGATTATTAATGTCATCGTCGGTTTGATTGTGAACTATTACGATTCAACACAATCTGTTTATTGGCATGTATTAAGTCCTTTTTTGATCGCAGCTGTGTTGCTGATCATGTTGATCTCTGTAATCTACGAATTTTATACCTTTCGTTTAGGTGGTTATTCACTTGCAAAGCAATTAGGTGCGCGTCGTTTAAGCTTAATAGAAAGCATTCCTGAAGAAAGTCTCGCTTTGCGTATGACAGAGCAACTTGCTGATACTTTCTTAATTGGAACACCGGCACTTTATGTTTTACCAGATGAAGTGGGGGTAAATGCACTAACCGCAGGGTTTAATCCTAAAGATACATCCATCATTTTAACTTGGGGAGCACTGCAAACCCTAGATGAAATGGAAATGTATGGTTTATTGAGCCATGAATTTAATAAAATTTTATCTGGCGAAGCTGCTGAAAATACACGTTTAAAGATTTTATATAGCGGTTTAACGACCTTTAGTCAGTGGGGAAGTAAGATTGCTAAACGTGGTTTTTATAAAAATGGTCAGGCTCGTGACAATAAATTTGAAACATTGTTTGTCGCAATTGGTGCAGTTATATGGCTAATTGGTAGCTTAGGTGTACTGATTTCACGTTTTATTAAATACATTTCACTGGGTTCGCGGACTTATCGAAATGATCAAAAAACGAAACGCCTAATTCAGAACGATGCCAATATTCAAACCTTACTACGAATTTATGTGCATCACTCGGGTTCACAAATTCACAGTGAATATGCAGAATCTATTTCGCATATGTGCTTTGCCAATGCCTTAAGTCAGCAAAATTGGATGAATATTCATCCAAGTATTGAGCAGCGTATTTTTGAGTTGAATCCTGCGCTAATTCAAGATTTGCAGCTGGAAAATTTAAAAAAATTACGCAATCAACCTTTGTTTAACTTATTCCGTTCTTTGGAGGAAGCCAGTCCAGACATCACTACACCGTGGAATTCACCGCAGCCATTACCATTATTGCGTTTATCGCCGATTAGTTTTGCTTTAAAGGATGCGATTAAGCCGCTTAATCCTGAAATACGTGATAATTGGCAGCGCCCAGAATTGATTCAACGTGCATTGCAAACTGCGACAGGTTCACGTGAAGTGATGGTGGCAATCCTCATGATTCGTCAGTATCGAGAGTTTATCCCGACTGAAGCTGAAGTGAGTCGCGCGATTGTAGATGCTTTATTGCATCTAGATGGGCGCGTACATATCTCCATTTTCCATGAAGCATGTAAAAACATTGGTTCAATGCCTGCGACTATTTCACGTCAATTCTTGACTAAGCTAGCACGAATTATTCAAGAAGATGGGGAGATTGGATTACTCGATGCTTTGCTGTTAGAAACAGTTAAACATGAGTTGAATCTACTCCCAACTCATACGCCAACGTCTTTGGAAGATGTTAAACCAAGTATCGTACGTTTAATTGATGCTTTATTGCATGTGCAGCAAATCAATAGTGATAATCAGCTCGAAGTTCGCGAAAAAATATTAAGTCGTATTTTAAGTAAAGATGAGCTGGAACATTACCGTGACATTTCGGACGAACCGATTGATTTAGCTGAAATATTGAATGATATTGCGGGACTGTTATTACGTGAGCGATTGAGTATTTTGGGTGTGGCTGAAATATGTTTGTGGAACGATCGAATCATTACGCAAGATGAATTAGATGTATTGCAACTCTTGTATTGGCGAATTGGTTTTGAAGCGGAAGAAATGATTGAGATTATGCAGAAAAAAAATAGTCTTATGATTATTTAAATATTGAATTAAACAGTGGTTATAGGCTTATAAACAAGAAATCGCTAAGCTGGGCTATATTGGGCGACTCATGCAGATGAAATAAGAATTTCTCGCTTGAATGAGTGAAATTAGGGCTAAAATGCTAAACTGAATGATCTATAAAAGTTCAGCAAAGCATCTACATAACCGTTAGAATACCAAACCTGAATAGGGTGATGATGAAAACATGATTGGGCATCAGCGAAGCATAATGGCGGCAATGGGAATCGACCTTTGGGTTCCTCAGGCTGCACCGTGTCAGCAATATAGCCCAAGCATTTGGCGTGATCAGGTCGCGCCTGAAATAGCCTTACAACCCGTTTCAGAAATTATTCTAAAAAACATTCCTCAAATTGATTCACAGTCAGTAAAGACCAAACAGGTAAATGAAGTGCCTGTTGAGCCGCAGCACGATGTTGTACCTGTTACAAAACAGCAGGAGGAGCAACGTCCAATATTACAAATAGCGGCATTTAGCCTTGAGGTTATTTGTTTGGAGCACTGTGTAGTTGTGATTGATTCCACTGAGTTGACAGCGGATCAACAGTTACTGTGGGCTAATATACAACGTGCGGTTTCATCGCAATTTTATACATTACAATGGCCATTTGCTTGGGTAAATTTACAGGATGGACGTGGTGCTGCATCATATGTACAGGGTTTTATTGATGCGATAAGTTTAGATAAAAACATCTTATGCCTAGGTGATATTCCACATTTAGCGCATTCAAAGATTTATCCACTGGCATCATTACAACAAATGATCGATCAGCCTAAATTAAAAAAACGCCTTTGGCAGTTTATGCAAAATAAAATGAGTTAAATACACTTTAGAAATCCAAGTTTAGTCAATACACGGGAAAGTAATGCAAAAAAAAGTCGTGGTATTTAGTCAGATAGATTCAGAAATTCTTCAACGTTTAGAACAACAATTTAAAGTCGTTAACATCAATCCAAAATTAGGCGACGTCAATCAGCAAATTTTAGAACACAGTGCCGATGCTGATGCAATGATTGGTGCAGGACGTTTACTCAATTCGAAAAATTTAGCACATGCAAAAAAGTTAAAAGTGATTTCGAGTGTGAGTGTGGGCTATGACAATTATGATTTGAGTTATTTAAATCAGCAGAAAATTTGGTTAACCCATACGCCGCATGTTTTGACAGAAACCACAGCAGATTTAGCTTTTAGTCTACTCATGAGTGCTGCACGCCGAATACCTGAATTAGATCAATGGACCAAACAAGGGCAGTGGTCACGAACGGTTGGAGCAAGTCAGTTTGGGGTGGATATCTTTGGTAAAACCATCGGTATTATCGGTTTAGGTCATATTGGTGCAGCAATTGCACGTCGTGCTTTTCATGGTTTTAACATGAGCGTTTTATATCATAATCGTCGTGAAAAGATTGAAATAGCAGAAGCTTTCAGTGCTCAGTTTTGTGCTTTAGATGATTTACTGAAAAAATCAGACTTCGTTGTTGTTGCAGTTGATTTAAACGCAGCATCACAGGCTTTGATAGGTGAGCGTGAGTTGGCATTGATGCAAGCCCATGCGGTTTTGGTGAATATTTCTCGTGGTGCTGTAGTTGATGAAAACGCTTTAATCCAAGCACTTAAAGATAAGCAAATATTTGCAGCTGGTTTAGATGTATATGAGAAAGAGCCGCTGCAAAGTTCTGAGCTTTTTCAGCTGAATAACGTGGTTACGTTGCCACATGTGGGTTCGGCTACACAAGCGACGCGTAAGCGTATGGCTGAATTGGCATATCAAAATTTAATCGATGCATTGTCTGATAAGCAGCCGCGCTATTTGGTGAATCCTGTATTTGAATAATGAATTAACAACAGATTCTTCCATAATTATACGATTTTCAATGCTATATTTTAGTTGGATTGAATTTATAAAGTGGGCTGTATTTTGAAGAAAATAATACTGGCATGTGGTCTTGGTCTTTGTTCGAGTCTGGCGCAAACGCATTCGGTAGATTTCAATTCAACCCCTCAATTTAATGTGCCAGAAATTGGTAGTGGCATTGGTCTGCTTGATCAGCAGAAAGAGCGCGCGATTGGTGAAAAAGTTTATCGTGAAGTACATCGTCAATTACCTGTGACGCAAAATCCTTGGTTGGAAGATCGTCTACTTGCTGTTTTTACTCATATTCTTAGTCAAACGCAAATTAGTGAGCCTGTTGGTTTGCTGTTGATTAATGATGCCCAAATTAATGCCTTTGCTGTACCGGGTGGCCTATTTGCCTTAAATGCAGGACTAATTAATTCTGCACGAAATATGGATGAGGTGGCAGGGGTGATGGCGCATGAAATTGCACATGTATCACAACGTCATTACAGTCGCTCGCAAGAAGCCTTTAAAGGACAGGGTTTATTGTCACTAGCGGGCATTTTAGTTGGTGCTCTTGTTGCCTCTCAGGCAGACGGAGATGTTGGTGCTGCTGTCATGATGGGGTCGCAAGCGGCATTAATGGATAAGCAGCTCACATATAGTCGTAATCAAGAGCGTGAGGCAGATCGTATTGGTATGCAGTATATGTATCGTGCTGGATATAACCCACAAAGTATGGCTGATTTTTTTGAAGTGATGCATCGCGCGACTAGTCGGGTGAGCTTTTTGCCAGACTTTTGGTTGACTCACCCCTTAACAACTGAGCGGATGAGTGAGGCGCGATTACGTGCCAATCAGCTTCCACCTGTCAAAACAAGTTTACTTGATCAAGATTTTGAAATTTTAAAATGGTATAGCCGTGTACTTTCTGGTCAAGTGACGGAGCAACAGCTAGATGCAATGGTTGCACAAAAGAACTATGCCGCAGAATTGGCGCTAGTAAGTTTACAGGTACAACAAGGTGATTATGCTGCAGCACAAAAAATACTAAATGATGCTAAGCTGCAAAATGCAAATCATGCTTTATTGCTATTGTTACAAACTGATGTTTACTTGGGTCAAAATAAGATTCAAGAGGCATTAACTACGATCCGTAGTCCAGCAGTTGTTATGCCAGAAAATCGCGCGCTGAATTACAAATATGCTGAAGCATTAATACGAAATAAAGAATTTGGACAAGCGCAGATCATTTTGCAGCGTTTCTTACAATCTAATCCACGTGATGTCAGTGGTTGGCGATTGATGTTGCAATTGGCCAATGCGGATAAATCGGGTGCTTATCGCTCTGTAAATGTTTTGCGCTATCGTGCTGAAGTCGAGTATTGGACTGGGCAGGAGGAAAGCGCCATTAAGTCTTTATTGCAAGCTCAGCGTTTGGCTAAAGATTCGAAATCTCTAGAAGCTAAAGTTAAACAGCGCGTTGGTGAAATGCAAAAAGAGCGTATGTTGAAAATATAAAATATTTTTGCGCAAATATAGAATTTAAATTTGATAGATTATGTGGTTGTTCCTTTGTATATGATTGATTTGGCTTTATTATTGAATTTTTAAGTTGCTCGAGTTTTGGTGCTTTGATTGTTCGGTGATAAACTCATTTTGTTTTATAACTTTAATCCAAAGATGTTGATACATGAAAAAAGTCATTTTAGCATTTTGCTTAATGGGTGTTGTAATGCAGGGTGTGTTTGCTGCAAGTGCTGAACAATATGTAT
The DNA here is from genome assembly GCF_013420285.1 of Acinetobacter sp. YH01019. NCBI lineage: Bacteria > Pseudomonadati > Pseudomonadota > Gammaproteobacteria > Moraxellales > Moraxellaceae > Acinetobacter > Acinetobacter sp. YH01019. Next base: position 23,424 of record NZ_VOYM01000028.1, on the reverse strand, counting down.
TGTCAGTAAATGACATCAATGAAAAATATAAAAAAGATGTACGTGGATTTTTAGGCAATTTAGATCCACAGCAATCTGGTTTTACTGTGTCACAACAGGCTCAATTTTGTGGCATTGTTGGTACATATGTTAATGATCTTTATCGTGCAGCGGATGAAAATCGAGATTTTTTAGATCGCCAATATCGAAATATGACCAAGCAAGATGTCATTCAGCAAGTGCTTTCATCTCGTGAAATGCAGCTCTTAAAAAAATATAATGTCCAGTGTTCATTAAATTAATACTGTTTTTGTATTGCTAAGCTTTGATAATAAAAATGAGAGAATTATGGATCAGCAAGGCGGCCAACTAACGTTAGATCATTTCACTATTGAAAACGACCAGATTGAATTAAAAATATTACAACAGAAAGATGCAGCTGAATTGTATGCTGCTATTCAGGCTTCATTAATTGAGTTGAGAAAATTTCCTGCAAGTTTGATTTGGTCGCTGCAAGAGCCAAATCTTGAAGCATCGCACGCATTTTGTTTATCAAGAATGCAGGCTCTCTTAAATAAAGAAAATTTTGTATATGTTGTTCGAGATCAAGACTGTAAAAAATTTTTAGGTGTGATGGATATTCACGAAATTAATTGGGAGAAAAATTCAGCAGCTGTTGGTTTTTGGGGGAATGCACAGTTTAAGCAACAAGGTTATATGTGTACAGCACTCAAATTATTTGCTGAAACTTTGATGAACCAATGGTCTTTTCAGCGTTTGGAAGCTTTTGTTGATACAGAAAATGTCTTGGCGCGTAAGCTATGTGAAAAAGTAGATTTTAAAATAATAGAAATACAGCAAGGTAAGGTGCAAAATCCAGTTGATGGAAGTATGCGGGATATTTGTCGCTATGTTTTAGAAAAGAAATAAAAACAGTCTTAAAATATAAATATGATGATTGGCTATTTAAGGTCATTCAAAGAACAGAATAAGCAACTTAAATAGACCAAATCAAACAATGGGTGTTGAAAGATTAAGAGAGTTTCGCCTTAATTTTAGCTGAAACTTGTGCAGGATCGGCACGTCCGGCTATGAGCGGACGTAGAGAGTTCATCACCTTACCCATATCTTTCATGCTAGTAGCTTCTTGCGCAGTAATAACTTGCGCAATGATGGAATCAAGTTCTTCCTCAGTCATAGCTTCTGGTAGAAACTGAGACAAAATCTCAATTTCGGCTTGTTCCTTACTAGCTAAATCTTCTCGGCCAGCGCCTGCAAAGGCTTTAACCGATTCTTTTCGTTGTTTGATTTGCTTTTCAATGACCGCAAGAACTTGAGCGTCGTCAAGTTCTTTGCGCTCATCGACTTCAATTTGTTTGATCGCTGCCTGAAGACTACGTATTACCGTTAACTTATCCATTTCTTTAGCACGCATTGTTGCTTTCAAAACGTCAGTAATTTGGTTTTTTAAAGTAGTCATTTATCTTGTCCAGGTAGTCAATCAATCACAAATTAATCTTAGTAAAGGCGTGTAGTACGTACTGATTCGCGCGCCAATTTCTTTTGGTAGCGTTTAACAGCAGCAGCTTTTTTACGTTTACGTTCTTGAGTAGGTTTTTCGTAGAATTCACGTTTACGAACGTCAGCAAGAACACCCGCTTTTTCGCATGAACGTTTGAAACGACGGATAGCTACGTCTACTGGTTCGCCTTCTTTCAATTTAACTTGTGGCATGAAGAATCCTCATTAAGTTATGGATAAGATCGCAGGCGTTATTGCCCTTGATCACAAGTGAAGTGCAATATTTTACTCATTTACATCTCATACCACAAGTCTATAATGGCACAAGCAATAGATTTGATATAGGTTATAGGCAGTTTAATGATCGTTTTAGGCTTAGAAACTTCGTGTGATGAGACTGGACTCGCACTGTATGACAGTGAAAAGGGATTGCTCGGGCAGGTATTGTATAGCCAAATTAAACTGCATGCAGAATATGGCGGTGTTGTGCCAGAATTGGCATCACGTGACCATGTGCGTAAGTTAATTCCATTAATTAAACAATTACTTGAAGAAAGTAGTGTAAACAAATCAGACATTGATGCCATTGCATATACACGTGGTCCAGGTTTGATGGGGGCATTAATGACAGGTGCATTATTTGGCCGCACACTGGCATTTGCTCTGAATAAACCAGCAATTGGCGTGCATCATATGGAAGGTCATATGTTGGCGCCTTTGTTGTCTAAAACTCCACCAGAATTTCCTTTTGTAGCTTTATTGGTATCGGGTGGACACACTCAATTAATGGCTGCTTATGGTATTGGTCAGTATGAATTACTCGGTGAGTCGATTGATGATGCTGCGGGTGAGGCTTTTGATAAAGTCGCAAAAATGATGGGCTTGCCATACCCTGGTGGACCTAATATTTCTAAGCTTGCTGCAAATGGAGATATGAATGCGTTCGAATTTCCACGACCTATGTTGCATCAAGGTTTAGATTTCTCATTCAGTGGTTTAAAAACTGCGGTTTCGGTTCAATTGAAAAAATTGGATGGTGAAAACCGTGATGCAGACGTTGCAGCTTCATTCCAAGAAGCATTGGTTGATACCTTAGTTAAAAAATCAGTGAAAGCGTTAAAACAAACGGGTTTAAAACGTTTGGTGATCGCTGGTGGTGTAAGTGCGAACAGTCGTTTACGTGAACGTTTAGAAGCTGATTTAGCCAAAATTAAAGCATCGGTATATTATGCAGAACCTGCTTTATGTACAGACAACGGTGCAATGATTGCTTTCGCAGGTTACCAACGTTTAAAAGCGGGTCAGCACGATGGCTTGTCGGTTACGACAACACCACGTTGGCCGATGACTGAGTTAAGCAATCCAAGTGAAGCTTAATTACATCTAAAACGTTAAATGCATTAAAGCCAAAAAAGAACCGCAATTGCGATTCTTTTTTGTTTCAATTTAAATTTGAAAATAATTGTGCACTACTAACTTTTCGCATAAAACCAGCACGTTTTAAGGCCAATGTCACCATGTTGGTATTACATGATTGAATGCCTTCAAAATTACCAAGATCTTCAGTAATTAATTTCCATAAATCACTTAAATCATTACATAGGACATGCCAGAAAAATTGTGAATCTCCACTAATGCCAAATAGGCAGCGTGTGTTTTTAAGTTCAGACAAGGTTTTGGCAATTTGATTTGCCGCATCTGGACGGGCTTTAATCAAAATAATCGCTTCGGACTTATAGCCCATCAAACTGGGTTCTACATCAACGCGAATATTGAAAATGCCTTCTTCCAATAAATCATTCAATAATTTCTGCGTTTTATGTTCACTGAGTTCAATTTGTTCTGCCAAACTTTTAATAGATGAACGCCCATCATTTGACAGAGCATGAATTAGTTTTAATTCTGTTTCAGTCAAACTTCTAAAATTGACGTTTTTATCGCTTGTGCCATCTAAAGCTTTGGGTTTGCTGGCCCAAGTAAAGGGTTTTAATACGGCTTGGGTTTCAACGGTTTTAATATCCGGAATTTGCGTGACAAAGTCATGCATCCAAACAGAGAGATCGGCGGCCTTTTCTAATCCAATTTCAAGGAAAATATCTGCAAGTCCTGTAGTTAGAAAGACAATGCGCACTTCTGGGCGATTTGCAAAAAATTGTGCAACTTCTTTTTCCTTGCCAAATTTCACACTGATCCAGACATGAACGGTGTAACCCTTATTGGCAACCATAGGATTTAATTCAATTGCAGTTCGTATAACTTGGTCATCTAGCAATTTACCCAGACGTCGAGACAGCTTTTTTTCAGGGACATCACTAATCTGGCTCAGTTCTCGCCATGATCCTCTCGGATTAGAGATAAGAGCTTTGATGCATGCAGTATCGATTTCGTCGAAACTAAAAGATTCACTCATGATAATTGACTTGTCTAAAAACTAATTATAATCTAAATTTAAGTCTAGAAAATAAAATACAGCCTGTATTTATGTCTAAATATTAAATGAGACGCTTATGGATGAGTCAAAAATGCAAAACTCAATTTCCACCCAAGGAAATGTATCACAAAAGAAAGTTATTCTTGCAGGAACTGTAGGAAATGCTATTGAATGGTTCGATTGGACGATTTATGCCACATTTGCAGTATTTTTCGCGAAACAATTTTTCCCATCAGATGATCCAACCGCATCCTTGCTTGCGACCTTCGCAATTTTTGCTGTAGGTTTCTTCATGCGCCCATTAGGTGGAATCTTATTAGGGATCTTTTCTGACCGCTATGGTCGAAAAGCCGCTTTGGCCGCAACCATCATAATGATGGCAGGTGGTTCTTTGATGATTGGTCTTTCACCAACCTATGAATCAATTGGTATTTTTGCACCGATTATTTTGGTATTAGCGCGATTACTTCAAGGTCTATCTTTGGGTGGTGAGTTCGCTTCAGCGGCAACTTATCTTTCAGAGATGGCACCAAAAAATAAACGCGGATTCTATTCGAGCTTTATGTTTTTTAGTTCAGCGATTGGTATTTTGATGGCCTCAGGTCTTGCTTGGGCTTTAACAAGTTCTTTAACTGAAACGCAAATGAGCGAATACGGATGGCGTATTCCGTTTATTTTGGGTGCGATTGGCGGCTTGGTGGGTATGTGGATTCGTAAATCAGTACCTGATAGCGAAATGACCCATAAAAAAGAATCAGTAAAAAATCCTTTGGCTGTACTGATTAAACGTCATCCGAAGGAAACGCTCCGTATTGTCGGTATTTCTATCTTAACAACATTTGCATTCTATATTTTTGTGGTTTATGTCCCGACCTATGCCATTAAAGTTTTAGGTGCAGAGCCACAAACCGCCTTTGCTGCCAATACTGTTGGCTTAATTATCTTTATGTTGTGTCAGCCTGTGTTTGGCTGGCTATCAGACAAAATTGGGCGTAAACCACAGTTGATCGTATTTGCCGTGGGATATTTAGTGTTCTTTTATCCAATCATTAAATGGATGGATGGTACGTTTGCATCAATTTTATTGGTCGAGCTTTTCGGCTTGGTTTTATATGCTTTATATACCGCCATTGGCCCAGCTGTCATGTCTGAACAGTTTCCGACAGAAGTACGAGCTGTCGGTATTGGCGCACCTTACAATTTGATGGTGGCTTTACTCGGCGGCACTACACCGTATGTGCTGACTTGGCTGCAAAGTATTGGTAAACAAGATTACTTCTATTTTATGGTGTTGGTTGGCGCATTATTAACATTAATCACATTTATTAAAATGCCTGAAACGGCAGGAAAAGGTTTGGAAGATATAAAATGAATATTGTGAATTTATCTGCACTTGAGCTAGGTCGCCAGATTGCCTGCAAAAAGATAACTTCAGTAGAGACAGTTCAATTTTATATTGATCGAAACCAAACATTTAAACATCTAGATTGTATTTCGGAATTATTCGAAATCGAGGCTTTGCAACAGGCACAACATTTAGATGAGTTGCTTCAGCAAGGCACACGATTGAGTCCATTTCATGGTGTGCCAATTTTACTAAAAGATAATCTGGATGTAGCGGGTCATATCACCCATGCAGGTACAGTTTATCTAGATCAAAAAGCACAAGCGAACTGTGAACTGGTTGATCAGTTAAAAAATTTAGGTTTTGTGATTTTAGGTAAAACTAAAATGACCGAGTTGGCATTTGGTCTTTCTGGGCAAAATCCAATGCAGGGTACACCTAAAAATCCGTGGGCGGAACAGCAATATGCGCCTGGTGGATCTTCTTCAGGTTCAGCGGTTGCGGTGGCTTGTGGTCTTAGTCCCTTGGCATTTGGCGGTGATACAGGTGGTTCGATTCGTACACCAGCAGCATTAAATGGCATATTTGGTTTTAAACCTTCAGCCCATAAAATTGCCGACACGGGTGCAGTACCTTTATCCAAAACTTTAGATACTCTAGGGCCTTTTGCACGATTTGCAGATGATATTAGCGCTTTAGTCAATGTATTGATGGATGTAAATGTTGAAGCGGCATCAAGTGAAAATGTAATTTATGCTTTAGATGAATCTGCATTTCCATATCCGCTTGAGCCTGAGGTATTAACCCTTTGGCGCGAAGGGCTAAAACGCATCGAATCATTGGGAATCGAAATTAAAAACTGGCAACCACCTACACATTTCAATTTTCATGATTTATCGGACCGAACTTCTGACATTATTGCTTATGAAAGTTATTTATATCATGGAGATACAGCTGAAGATTCTGAAACACAGATGTGGGAATTAGTTCGTCAGCGTGTGTTACGCGGTAAGAGTATTTCACAGGAAAAATACGAGTCATTGATTGCAGAGCGAACTGAATTTCAGCAATCATTTAAAGCCTCTTTAAATGGTCAATGTTTGCTGTTTCCAGTGAGCCCATTCCTTGCAGCTGTGTCAAACACAAAGGATACCGAGTTTAGTCATGTGGGTGAATACACGCGTCCATTTAATTATTTAGATGCACCAAGTTATGCTTTTCCAATTGCTCAAAGTGAAAGCGGACTGCCGATGGGTATTCAGTTGGTTTCATATCAAGCGAATGATGTTGATGTGATGCACATCGTTCAGAAAATTGCTAATGGTTTAAATATTCGCTCTATTCTGCCGCCGATTTGTCAGGATTAAGAATTAACGAATCATTTGTTATATTCAAAAAAAGAACCGCTATTGCGGTTCTTTTTTTATTTAGTTTTTTGGCTCTAGGCTTGTTTAAGTTGCTCTGACCCAATCCAATGCTTTGAAAATTGATAGGCAGCACGACCAGAACGTTGTCCTCGCGCCTGACACCAACGTAGTGCCTCAGCACGCGCTTCATCTGTCCATGGCATCTCGGCTTTAGCCAAATAGTGTTCAACAATTTCTAAATATAAATTTTGATCCATTGGGTAGAACGATAACCAAAGTCCAAAACGATCTGAAAGTGATATTTTTTCTTCAATCGCTTCTTGCGGGTGAAGTTCGGTATATTGTGGAACATCTACACGTGTGACAGGCGTATTTTCATGCATAAATTCAGGCAATAAATGACGACGGTTACTGGTGGCATAAATAATGAAATTTGTAGATCCAGATTGGAGTGAACCATCTAAGACACTTTTTAGACTGCGATAGTTTTCGTCTTCAGCATTGAAAGCAAGATCATCACAATAAACAATAAACTTTTCGGGACGACCTTCAATCAGTTGTTGAATTAGTGGTAAATCAGACAAATCATCACGTTCAATTTCAATTAAACGTAAACCTTGCTCAGCATATTCAGTCAGAAGGGCACGTACAATGGATGATTTACCCGTACCACGTGAACCTGTAAGCAATACATCATTGGCAGGCAGACCATTCAGAAACTGTAAGGTATTTTGAATGACTTTTTCTTTTTGCCGTTCAATACCTTTTAAATCATCTAAATACATGACTTTAGGTTGATAGATCGCTTTTAGTTGTTGGTTTTGCCATTTGAAAGCCATACTTGAAAAATCGGGTGCTTGCTTGAGTTCTGGCAAACTATGTTGTAGTTGCAGGAGTACAGTGGAAAGCGATTCAAGGATGTTGTCAGGTAAATCAATTGTTGCCATGATGAGTCAGCTTATCTTGTCTTGTTGTGTATGGATGTATAAGACTCAGTTTACATAAATACGTGTATGAATTGGATGAAATATGTCAAATTTGAATGTAAATTAGATCGATCAGGCACCATTGATTCAGTTAAAATGTTGTTATAAATCTATTGTTGCTAACAAGAAAAATGCCTAGAGGGATCATCATGTTGTTTAAAAATTTTTCACAGAATATAAATCCCCATCAGGCCTATCGCTTAAAAAAATTAAAACGCCAGCTCGAACATGCTGAAAGTTATGAAGAATGGAAAAGTATTGCGCTCAAAATTGATGAAGAGTCGGGCGCTCAAGAGTGGAAACTTGACAATAGTTCTCCTTATTTTGATGCAGAAATAATTTCACATCGATTAAGTTTATTAAAACGTTACCGCACACAACAACGTACCCGTGACTTGATGTATATCTTAAGTGAGGGGCTGAGTTACGATATCGGCAATATTGCTCATCCCTTATTGTTTACAGAAGCTTATGTAGGCACAAAAAAAATCATTGAAGATTATGTAGAAGAAGTGAGTAAGAGCTTAGCTTTTATAGCTTCAGCAGAATGTACATGTCTAAATGTTGAGCAAAAAATTGAATTCTTTAAACAAAGCCAAACTGCTTTTGGTCAACCTGTTTTAATGTTTTCAGGAGGTTCAACTTTAGGGTTATTTCATACAGGTGTGTGTAAGGCGCTCATGGAGCAAGACTTGTTGCCTAAAGTTTTATCGGGTTCAAGTGCGGGAGCGATTATGACGGCAATGTTAGGGGTATCGAAACCTTCTGACTTTGCAGGACTATTAAATGGACACAACTTCTTTAGTGAAGCATTTCATTTCCGTAAGCTCAGTGAGCTCATACAGGGCAATGGTGGCCTGGCAGATGTGAAGTATCTCAAAAAATTTCTGATTGAGAACTTAGGTGACTTAACCTTTGCTGAAGCCTATAAGCAATCTGGTCTACACATTAATATTGCGGTAGCGCCTTATGATGCATCGCAAGATGCCCGCATTATGAATGCCTATACATCACCAGACTTATTGGTGTGGAGTGCTGTTTTGGCTTCGTGTGCAGTGCCTATCTTATTTCCACCAGTACGTCTAACCAGTAAGCGCTATGATGGACAACTAACCCCTTATATGTCCGCTACCCGTTGGGTGGATGGCAGTGTGAGAAGTGACTTCCCACAAGAAAAAATGGCGCGTTTATATAATATTAACTACAGCATCGCGAGCCAAGTGAATCCACATATTGTGCCGTTCATGCAGGATGATGCAGCGCGTTTTCGTAAAAGTATGCTGAGTTGGCCTGAACGCATTGTACGTAGACAAGGGAAGGTGATTAGTAAAGGTGTTATGGACTTTGCACGTGAACGTGTGGGAAGTATACCGCCTGTTCGGCGCTTGCTCGATCATGGTTATGGGGTAGTCGATCAGCGTTACTATGGTGATGTAAATATTGTGGGTAAATATGGTTTACGTCACTACAGTTATATGCTGCAAAATCCACGACCATACTTATTTAAGGTACTTCAGCGAGAAGGTGAGCGTGCAACTTGGCCTAAAATTTCATTAATTGAAACACAGGCGCGGGTAGGGAAAACCATCCAGCATTGTCTTGAACTGTTAAACTATCAGCATGAACCCGAACAATGTCAGGCAGAGTATATTGCCGTTTAGCGACTTACCGTTAGCACAACTACGTTATAGCTTAAAAACCAAGCCAAAGAGCTTGGTTTTTGGTCGACGGCTGTATCAATTTACATTTAATCAAAAGCGATATTGGTTAAAGACCCAAATTAAGCACGGTGGTCATCAAACTCATCTTGAGAGCTTTCAGCATGAATTAAACATGTATGAGATATTTGCTCAGCATCCTTCGTCGCAAGCATTGCTGTTAAATTATCAAATGTTAGAGCCAAACAACTTATGCATTGAAAATGAGCAGGTTGAACAACTGCTTATTATTGAGCATGCAGTAGGGTTGTTTGAGCAAGCTGCTGAACAAATGAGTCTTGAGCAAGTTCGACAAATACTTTGGCTTGCTATAGATGCGATAGAAAAAATATATGCTGCTGGTTATTTACATGCAGATTTGAAAAGAGAGCACTTTGTGATTCAGCAAGGGCAGTGCAAGCTCATTGATTTTGAACAATCACTAGAAATAGAACATCAATCTCGATTGATGACGGCGACTCCACGTTATATGGCACCTGAGTTGTTTCAAGGACAGGCTAAATCTATACAAAGTGAAATCTATGCTTTAGGCATCATTTTCCTTGAATGGCTCACAGAACAACGATTACAGGCCGCTAATTATCAAGATTGGGCTTATTTACATTGTCAACGATTAAGAATTGATCTACCTGAGCAATTCCGTGTATTTCAACCGTTACTCATGTTGATGCTTGATAAACAAAAACAGCAAAGAATGGTGGATTTTTATTGCTTAAAAAGCACCTTAATAGCTGAATTTGCTTAAGAAAAATACAAAAAAGAGAGTTTTGTTTTTTATTTAAACAAACAAGAGGCTTTTTTATAAAAAAGGCTTGTCATGTACAGGTGATCTCTATAATATACACAGCCATTGGGGACGTGGCGAAATTGGTAGACGCACTGGATTTAGGTTCCAGCGCCGCGAGGTGTGAGAGTTCGAGTCTCTCCGTCCCCACCACTAAATATTAAACTTCGGTTTGATAGTTAGGCTACAGAGGATTGGTGTAATGGTAGCATGACGGTCTCCAAAACCGTTCGTCAAGGTTCGAGTCCTTGATCCTCTGCCAAGTTTTAAATTAAAAGTCTGATTGATTCAGCAACCCTGTTGGGGACGTGGCGAAATTGGTAGACGCACTGGATTTAGGTTCCAGCGCCGCGAGGTGTGAGAGTTCGAGTCTCTCCGTCCCCACCATTTATTTATTAAGCGGTGTAACAACAGAATTTGAAACTAATATTTTAAGTCTGATTTATTCAGCACCCTGATGGGGACGTGGCGAAATTGGTAGACGCACTGGATTTAGGTTCCAGCGCCGCGAGGTGTGAGAGTTCGAGTCTCTCCGTCCCCACCATTAAATTAAGCAAGGCATTGGCCTTGCTTTTTTGCGTTTGGGGTGTCCAAATTTTTCAAATGCAAAATGTATATGATTCGCCTGATATATACTGAAATATTGCTATAGGCTTCTAAAACAGCTCACTATTTAAGATGCCTTGCGTTGTATTAAGAGTTGTTCTGTCACATAAGTGTTGAAGCACTTAACTACGATTCTTAACTGTGAAAAATTACATAAATGCTGCTATAAAAAAAGCCCGAAAAATCGGGCTATTAATGATTTAAATTTCAAAAAAATTTTTGAATTAATTCATTTATTTCAAAAATTAAAAAAAGAATCAGATCGGACTTAAGCCTTTAAGTGATCTTCAAATTCTTCACCAAGCTGCATAGCTAAAGCATTACCAGATAAATCCACAGTTACAAGACCGTATTCTTTTTTAAAGCTGAAGGTAAAACCGCGGTTGTCCGCGAGTGAGCGTACTGAATAACCAAGTTTTTCTAACCAAAGACGAAACGCAACCACATTTTTTGCTTTAACTACTTTTTTCACGAGCGAACTCCTTATCAATCATTCTTTATTAAATAGGGGTGTCAAAATATTTTTTAAAGGGCGAAAAGTTAAGTTTTATATAAAATATTCAATTTTGAGTGATTAATAAACAGAAATAACTTTTAATATAATATTTTTATATCATAAGTTTTTGTTAATACATGAAATAATCTTAATGTAAGTAAATATTATTATTTCATAAATTGTTCATAGTGAAACAAAGCTTTTTAAAAGATTCTACAGATGCTTGATAAATGGAAACTAGATATAGTGCGATAGTACAAATTAAATGTATGCTGGATCTAAAGTGTTTTGATCCTTCAAATCGGGATGAAGTCATGTTGAATTCAATGAAATTGGCTAAAGGTAATATTTGAAAAGTGAACTAAAAAGCAGTTTTTTAAAATTGTGTAAAATAATAAATATTATATAAAAATTAATTAGTTATGAGTATTTGAATTATGCTTTGACTGCGTATAATGCCATTGCTTTTGATACTGATTTTAACAGTTGTGAATAAATTTATACTTCTTTGCTTTCAATTTATTAGTCTATTTTGTACGGTTACTTTGGCTGCTGTACCCCAAAATGATCGGCTGACGACACTTATTCAGCAGGTCAATGCAGTTGAGCACAGCGCAATCCAAAACAAAGAGGAAAGGGTTTTAATTGGAAGGGCAAGCTGGAAAATTTCTTGTCGTATACAGGCCAACGACAATTTGCATTTCTGTATGATGCGTAAAAATCATATTACGGTGATGCGTTTAAATGATGATTTCAATATCAGTGTTGGTCATAGTCATGCGAAAAATACACTAAGTTTTCTAAAGGTCGATCATCATTTAGCGGTCAGTGCGCGTGAGGGGCTATTTCGAGATGCAAATGATCTAGTGATACAATTTAAGCAAGGCAATCTGTTGAGAATAGGCTATCAATTAAAAGGTGCTGATACTGTGCAATATAGTAAGCTTTCGCTGATTGGCTTTAATGATGCATTTGAAGATATGCAGGCTCAGTTTAAGCAAAATCGATAAAATGAATATTCATAATGGAGGGTATATTTGTTGAAAACTCGAGTAAATCCCTGTTTGAAAACTTATATACTGTGCGAATAGCAAATATGATGATTGAATATGCAGACGATTGAGCAATATGTGCATGAAGAAATTGAACGTATACAACAGCAGGGGAATGTACCCGTTGGGGTAATGTTAGGCCATGAAGATTGGCTGGTTTTTTCAGAACAATCTAAAGTTTCATATACGCCATTTGGTAGTGCACGTCGCTATCAGCCTGCTTTAGGTGGATTGCTTTTAGTGCGTATTGATGAAATGCAAGCAGTGCGTGTTGTTACCCAAACCGAATTAGATACTTTTGCAGTTACCAACCAGATTTTGTAAGCAACTACCTATTTTATAAAAAAGAGGCAGTTATAAGCTGCCTCTTTTTATATGTTTTCATGCCGATCAAATCAAAAATTATCTTTTAAATCACGTAAGCGTTTAAAATCTTCTAAACTTTCAGCGCGTAAAAAAGGATTGGTTTCTAGCTCTAAAGCAATGCTACTGGGCAAAGTGCATTGACCAATCATCCGTAAAGATTCAACCTCTTCAAAACGTTGCTGAATCGCGATATTGTCAGGTTCAACATGCCGTGCAAACTGCGCATTTGAAAGTGTATATTCGTGGGTGCAGTAAACTTTTGTTTCTGCTGGAAATGCTGCAATACGTGCTAAAGAGTCGTACATTTGCTCATATGTTCCTTCAAAAACACGTCCACACCCCATAGCAAAGAGCGTATCTCCACAAAATAGGGTGTTTATGTCATCGATAAAATAAACAATATGGCCGAGTGTGTGTCCAGGAACAGCAGCAACTTCAACTGTAAGACCATGAAATTCGAATATGTCATCATGATCTAAAGGAAAATTAATCCAAGGAATACGGGATAATTCAGCACGTGGCCCATAGATTGGAATATTTCGATCTTGGATTAGTGCGGGCACCCCGCCAACATGATCTTTATGCCAATGTGTCAGCCAAATTTGTTGAAGTGTTAAGCCATGTTCTGCACAGTATTGTTCAACCAATTCTGCTTCTGTCGGGTCGACAGCAATGACCTCATGGCTCGGTATATGTTCGAGTAGCCATATATAGTTTTGTAGGGCATTTTTGACATCTAATGTGTGTATTTTAAAAGTCATTTTCACTCTTACAATTGGGTTTGTTTTATTTAAATTAACATGAAATGCAGTGTAATGGCTTATTGATCATGTGGTTGTGAAGGAGATAATCCGTATTTATCTGCATCACGAAAGCTAATGAATTAAAAACTTTATTTATTACGACCAAATCAATTAGGATTACTGTTCTAGATCATCTACCGAAATGGCTTGACCAATCGTATAGAAATGTCCACCCGCGACGTGATGCAAGCTTTTCCACTCATCTGCAACATCTTGATAGTACCAATGACCATCTCGAAAAACACGTTCATCAGCATATGCTGCAATGACTTTACCAATAAATAGATCATGATTTTGTTGATTATGTGGTTCAGATATTAATTGGCACAAAATCCAAGCGGAACAGCCTTCAACAAGTGGAATATCGGCATCGTGCATCTTAAATAATTCAACACCACATTGGCGTAATTTTTCGGGAGCATCACGCTGGCTAATCATGCCGAGGGCGTACACCATTTTCAGTTGTTTTAACGTCGGAACTTGTAGGGCGAAATAACCTGAATGTTCGATAATTTCGCGCGTTTTTGTGGCTTTATCGAGTACAACAGTGACCTTGGCTGGACTAAATTCTAAAGCACATGCCCAAGCCGCAGTCATGACGCCAGTTGTTTGCTGGTCTTGTGCTGAGACTAAAACGGTCGGGCCGTGGTTAAGTAAACGATAAGATTTTTCAAGAGGAACGGGACGAAGATGCGCTTTCAAATTTTATCCTTGTATTGATTCGTCTGAGACTGAACATGTAGGCGAATCGTTAAAATTAAGATGTACATAGCATATAACGCATGTAATGTTTTCAAAAGCCTTTAAAATAAAACACATATTTAGGAGATTATTCATGAAAATGTATCAAGTAGACGCATTCACGCAAGAATTATTTAAAGGAAATCCTGCTGCGGTCATTGTGTTGGACGAGTGGTTAGATGAAAACTTGATGCAAAAAATTGCGCTAGAAAATAATTTGTCTGAAACAGCTTTTGTGAAAAAGTTAGATGAAGCAAATTATGAAATTCGTTGGTTTACACCGACAACGGAAGTAGATTTCTGTGGTCATGCAACGCTTGCCAGTAGTTATGTCTTGTTCCGCTTTTATACACAGTTAAAAGCCATACAATTTCATGTTAAAAATCTGGGCATATTTGCAGTTAAACATGCTGAAGATGGCAAGATTTTAATGAATTTCCCTCAGCGTAAAGCACAGATCGTGACTGAATATCCTGTAGAGTTGACCCAAGCCTTGAGTCAACCGTTTAAGCAGGTGTACCTGAATGCACAGGCTTATATTGTTGAATATGAAACCGCGCAACAGGTCTTAGATCAACAACCTGATTTAGCTGTATTAAAACGTCTTGGTAAAATAAGAACGGCGATTACAGCGCCAGGTAGCATTACGGATGTAGCGATTACTGCACAAGCAACGAATTATGACTGTATTTCACGCTATTTTGCACCAGGCAATGGTATTGACGAAGACCCTGTAACCGGTTCAATTCATACGGGAATCGTGCCGATATGGGCAGAAAAATTGAATAAAAAGAACATTCTTGCATATCAAGCATCAGCGCGTGGTGGTGAATTACATTGTGTGATGCAAGATGATGATCGAATTGAAATTTCAGGTTATGCACGATTATATATGCAAGCTGAAATTGAAATTTAATAAAATTAAATCAATTACATGCTGTCTTAAGTGACAGCAGGTTTTTAATAAAAAGTTACTATCATTCAATAAAATGAACGAATAGAATCATCAGTGAAATGATCGAATCTAAAGAAATTCGATGCCATCGATAAACAGGATAAAGAATTTACATGCGTATTAAACAACTCACGCTTTCACTTTTATTTGCAGGTTTAAGCACCACACTTTTGGCTCAACCTGTTTTGGTTAAATCAGAACAATCAATTGAAGAATATAAGCTTGATAATGGTTTTCGAGTGATTCTTGCGCAAAATAATAAAGAAAGTAAAGTGTTTATGAATACGGTGTATTTCACTGGTTCATTGAATGATCCACAAGGTAAAGGTGGTTTGGCGCATTTGCTAGAGCATTTAGCTTTTAAGGGCACTGAAAATGTCAAAGGTGATGAATTTCAGCGTCGACTCGATCAGTTCACTTTAATGACCAATGCCAGCACCAATTATTACTCGACCAAATATACCAATGTGGTTCGACCAGAACAAAATGCGCTAGATCAAGTTTTGCATTTAGAAGCAGAACGTATGGACAAATTGGTATTACAAGAAAAATTTGTCCCGACTGAAATTGATATTGTGAAGCGTGAGCGCGAGATTCGTTTAGATCAGCCATTTTCAGTATTGATTGATCAAGTGTGGAAAGCAGCTTATGGCAATCAACATTTAGGGCGTTTGCCAATTGGTGACTTGAATGAACTTCAATCCATCAATATGAAAGAATTAAATCAATTTTATCGTACTTGGTATGCACCCAATAATGCGGTGATGGTGATTTCAGGGAAGTTTGATAAAGCTGCGGTGCTCAAACAAATTGATAGTCAATTTAGTCCGATTGCATCTCGAAATATTCCCGCTCAACCCAAAGTTCCTGTACTGGATGCGAGTAAAATTAAGCAACGCGAATTTACTGTGAATAAAGGCAGTGATTTTGCTAAATTTAATATTTACTTAAATGGCTCAGTTGAAAATATTAAGCCTGCATTGGCGGTGTCACCAACTTTGTATACCTTGCAGCCAAGCGGTCATCTTTATCAAAGTGTCGTAGAAACAGGTACAGCGACAGCAGTACAAAGTTCAACATGGTTAGATAAGGACTTTAATTTAGTCTTTATGGGGGCTATTTATGCGCCAAATCATGATGCGAAAAAAGTTTCGAATGGACTCATTCAAGGCGTAGAGCAATCTAAACCATTTGATGATGTTGAGTTAAATCGTGTCAAAAGCATGACTCGTAACATGGCAGATAATATTAAGAATAATGCGTCTGCTTTGGGTGAACGATTAAGTGATTATACTGTGGCTTATAATGGTGATTGGACACAATACTTTAAAGATTTAGATAAAGTTCAAAAGCTCAATGTTGCTGATGTAAATAAAATTTATAAAGATTTTCTAAAGCCGGAGTATCGTATTACAGGCAACATTTTGCCCACTCCAGAAGACCAGAAAAAAGCACAACAACAAGCAGCTGCAAAACCGACTGAAACTTTAGATAAACAAGCTGAAATTGAAGAACCGTTAAAAGATGCAAGTGTTTATCGGGCTGAAGTTAAACAGTATGTGCAAGAGTCTAAGCAGTATCTGAATCAAAAAGAGAAACAGATTCAGCGAGGAAAATTAAAAAACGGTATCCAATATGCTTTATTTCCAACGCAAACCCGTGATGATAAAACCTATGCAACAGTAGCACTAGATTTTGGTACAGCGCAAAGTTTAATGAATAAAGGCGAGTTGTTAGATTTAACGGCTTACCTCATGTTCCGAGCATCCAAAGATCAAAGTCTACAGCAAATCACCGATAAAATTATCGATGTAGGTGGTGGCGCAACGGTGGGTGCAACGGGTAATGGTTTTACAATTCAAGTGGTTGCACGTAAAGAAAAATTTGCGGAATTTTTTAAGTACGTTATGGATGTTGTGAAAGCGCCTTCATTTGAACAATCACAATTTGACTTAATTAAGTCTCAGAGTCTATCAAGTTTAGATCGTCCATATACTGAGCCTGATACTGTGTCTGCAATGACTTTATCTCGTTTAGTTGAAATCTACCAACCAGGTGATATTCGTTACCATTTTGAACCTGAACTGGCGAAGAAACAATTAAATGCTGCGACACGAGATCAAGTACAGCGACTACATCAGCAGTTCTTTAAAACTCAACATGCGCAAATTGCTGTGACTGGTGATTTTGATGCGAAACAAATTGAAAAAATGCTAAAAACAGAATTTTCAACTTGGACGACACAAGAACCGTATGCACGTTTGGATTCGAAATACACAGCTTATCCTGCGCAAAAAGTCCATGCATTGTCTGAGCAACGTGAATTTGGTAGTTATCAAGCAATTATGACGTTCCCTGTTGGGGTGGAACATGCCGATTCGCCTGCATTACAGGTATTTCGTCATATTCTTGGTGACTCACAATTGTCATCACGATTAGCGCAAGAATTGCGTGAGAAAAATGCCTTAGTTTATGGGTTTAGTGCCGATGTAAATTTTGATGACTGGGTGGATTCGGGTGTGTTAAGTATTGGTGCGAACTACACTGCCGGAAAGTCAGCACAAGTTTCACAAGCAGTGCATAAAGTGCTTCAGAGTATGCTGAAAAACGGCGTCACTGAGCAAGAAGTAGAAGCAGCTAAAGCCAGTATGTTGAAAAAACGCTTAACTGCACTTGAAGATGATCGTCGTATTCACAGTATGCTCATTCCACAATTGGAGAAAGGCCGTGATTTAAATTATCGTGAAAAGCGTGACCGAGCGATTGCTACATTGACTAAAGCAGATATTGATGCGGTTATTAAAAAGTATATTCAGCCGAATCAACTGGTTGAGGTTATGTCAGATCAATATGGTCAGGCAGCAAAAGCAGCCAAGTAAGTATTTAATTATTGCGATAAAAAATCCTCCATTTTGGAGGATTTTTTGCTTTTAATATTTACAATCGATAGAACTGGCGCGCATTGTGTCGAAACACATCTGCTAAAGCTTCAGGATTGTAGGCCGCCACAGCATCAGAGAATGCATCAATAATATTAACGAGCGTTGTACTTACACTATCCATAGGGAAATTGGATGCGAACATAACACGATATTGCCCAAAGGATTTTAATGCGTGTGTGATAAGTGGCAGTGCACAATCAAATACTTCGTCTTTCGATGCCAAACGATTTTCTTTATGGAACTGATGTCCGAGTACTGGCATGAATAAGCCAGACATTTTGGTATATACATTCGGACAAGACGCTAATTCGGCAATGTCATCTTTCCAACGGAAAATAATATTGTCACGTGCAGTTTGAGTTAAACCTGTGTGCGAACCGACAGCACCAAAAGCACCTACAGGTGTACCAAAGTGATCAAGGACAATTGACGTTTCAGGAAAGGCACGGGCCAGTGCTGTCACATCTCGTATTTGGTCTGAATATACCCATGCATCAAAACTTAGGTTCATTTGAGCTAAAGCTTCAAAACCTTTCATAAATTTTTTATTGGTATAAAGATGCGGTTCTTTGGTCCAGGCATGAATTTTCGGATCTTCGTGCACTGCAGCTATGCGTCGGATACCTCTAAAATGCGGTGAAGCCTGTTTGTGCATTTTTAAGATTTTTTTAAAGTTACTATCACAAGGGTCTGCAGTCCCTACAATTCCACCTAAGCCCACTGTACGCTCATTAAAATCTAAAGATTCAATAAAACGCGTTTCTCCAACTACACCTTTGCCTTTATTGTCATGCCAATTTGCCTCGACATGTACAATTTGATCAACTAAGTAGTGTCCAGTATCTTGTTTATAGTCTTCTGGTAAATAGGGTGCAGTGACATGTGTAGTTAAGCCTACAGTATCCAGTAAATGCTGAGGCTGTACAAAGCGAACCATTTTGTCGAGTAGATAAGGATGTTTACCTAGAAGTTTGACAGCGAGGGCTGCGGCATGTGGTGTGTTGTAAGGGTCCCATTGGTGGATATGTGAGTCGACTATGGGAAAATCGAGTTTCTGCATTTCTTTCCTTGATCTAAATCCATATGAATCATCAGAGATTATTGTATTTTTGCCTAAAAGAGGGAAGTCGCATACTAAAATTAGACGAAATGATGTAAAACATTATCATAAGACTATTTTAAATCAATGCTTTGAATAGATGTAATAGTGCTAAAAAAAAGCCCCGAAGGGCTTTTTATTAATGCTTGTGGTCGTGATCATGTTTGTTGGCATGAAACTCTTCGTTGTGACGGAAACGAAGATAGTTTTCAAATTGTTCGCAGTATTCGTCATAATTATCTTCAAGCATCATTTGGAACTGTTGAAGTATATAAGACATGACTTGCTCTTTGGCTTCACGCATTTCATTACCATCTTTGAAACCGTTGGCTGCTACCCAAGTATTAAAACGAGCAGTACCGAATAACATTGCGGCACTCACTTGACCACGCATTTCAGCAGGTTTGACTTGTGAACCTTTTTCAACACGACAAAATTCATTGGCTTGTTTAATAAAATCATCAGCACGTTCAAAAAAAGCAGCATTCAACGCTTCTTCTTCGGTAACATCAGTTGCTTCAATCTTTTGAACCATGAATGAGTCCTAGCATAAAAATCTAATAGCGTATTATAGGCAAAGCCTTGCAGAAACTAAACCTTTGACTTAATCTAAAAATAGCCTAAGTGTAAAAATGGATTCTTGCATGCAAAATGCGATTGCAGTTCAAAGCCTTAAAAGTGATATTGCGTTGTTACGTCAAAATATTTGGCCACCGGCAAATTTAGCCAATGTAGAAGGCCTACCAATTTACTACGGTACTCAAGCGGAAGTTGCAGAATATTATGCGCAGTGGACAGGTTTAATTGAACGAGCACAAGACTTATTTCAACCGTTTATGGAAGATGAAGTTTTGGATGCGATTCATTTGCCGAGTCACCTCAATTTGCCTTTATTTTATTTTCATGTTGATCGTATTCGGATTAATAAAACGCGGGCTAAAGAATCCAAAACGTTTCGCGGTATTGCAAGCTTAGTTGAAAAATGCGGCCAGTATGAGCCCGAA
Organism: Acinetobacter sp. YH01019; assembly: GCF_013420285.1. Classification (NCBI taxonomy): domain Bacteria; kingdom Pseudomonadati; phylum Pseudomonadota; class Gammaproteobacteria; order Moraxellales; family Moraxellaceae; genus Acinetobacter; species Acinetobacter sp. YH01019. Next base: position 3,229 of record NZ_VOYM01000028.1, on the reverse strand, counting down.
CAAATTCAAGCGATGCGCCAATGGTTAGATAGCGATGATACGGCTGCACTGGTGGCACATCGTGAATTTATTGATTTACGTACTTATGTATTTCAACATGGGCAAAGTGATTACACGCGTACCCGATTTTATGTGAATGGTATTGTCCTCAGTGTGGAGTCAGACTTTGTGCTGGTTGATGCACGTGATAAGCCACGAAAAGCCCGCAGCGATAGCTATAGCGATCCATTGGGCGATAACAATACGTGGAAAGTGTTTGGTAAATATCGTTAATAAAATACATTGAAGACGAAATGAAACCGTGTATTGATCTAAAGAACAGGGCAGTTGTGTTTAGGATTATTTAAACCGCGGCTATGTGTAAATAAAGCCAAAAGTGCTAACCCGACAAAGATCACTACAGTATAGAGTAAAATATTGGCATTAAAATGATCAACCACATACCCACCAAAGACTGAGCCAAAAGCAATCATCAGTTGGAAAATGCCGATAAATAAAGGTATGCCTTTTTCTACTGCTTCAGGTGCGTGTACAAACATCCAAATATTTGCAGTTGTTGGAAACGCACCAAATGCAAAACCCCATAATGCTGTGAGAACATAAGCGCCGCTTAAATGAATCGCAAAATGTGGGAAGCTAAAAAATACGATAATAAAACTGATTGCAACAAATGCGAGGGTATAACGCACATTGATATTACTGCTATAGCCAGCAAATAAGTTGCCGAAAAACCCACTAACACCATAGATCAGTAATAGGCTACCAATAGTAGCGCCATCAAAACCTGCCTGATTTTTAAAGAATGGGGCTAAATAACTATAAGATGAAAAATGTGCGAAACCAATTAATAAGATAATCACAAGACCTTTACGCGCTTTATGATTTTGGATTAAGGCGGGTAAATCTTTCCAGCGGATGGCAGAAGTTGGCGCTAAACGTGGAAGAAATTTGTATTCTAGCGCAATAATAACAGCACCTATCAATGCGATTGATTGAAAAGCACTTCGCCAACCGAGCCATTCACTGAGCCATGTCCCAAGTGGAACACCTAAGATGGTTGCCAATGTGACACCCGCCATGACGATTGCCGTCGCTTTGGCTATAGCTAAATGGGGTGGCGCGACACGACCACTTAAAGCAATTGCAGTGGCCCAAAAACCGCCAATAGCTATACCAAGTAAAAATCGGCTGAATAACACCAGAGCAAAACTGTCAGCAATGCCTGTAATAAAATTTGAAATCACCATAATGGCTGTGAGTGCAATCAGTAGCTTTCGACGATCAAGTTGTTTAACGGCAACAGATAATACAGGTGCGGCGATTGCACCCATAATGCCAGGAAGGGTAATAACAAGGCCTGCTGTACCAACGCTGATATCTAAATCTTGCGCAATTGAATTTAATACACCAATGGGGAGAAATTCACTGGTTACAAGTGCAAAAGCTGTAATAGCAACCGTTAAGATGGCGAACCAGTTACCTTCTGACTTTGGCGATGGGTTGGTTAGAGATGAATGCGTTGCAGATGCGTTGGGTGTCTTTTTGACCTGAGTATTCATGTTGATACTCCCATTAATTTAATTAAATAGTGATTGTTATAAAATTAAACTATTTGATTAAATACGGAGCGTCAATTATTTTAATAGTGAACGTTATAAAATATAAATGATAGCTTATGATGGATAAATCAAAGCAAGAAAATCAAAGTGTTTGCAACGAGCAAAATACTAAACGTCGCGGGCGTCCGAAATGCTTTAATGAGCAAGTTGCATTAGAACAAGCGATGTTATTGTTTTGGCAACATGGCTATGAAGGCACATCCATTAGTGACTTAACTCAAGCTTTGGGTATTACTGCGCCAAGTTTATATGCAACCTTTGGAGATAAAGCAGCGTTATTTGATCGATGTATTGTGCATTATGTACAGCAAGAAGCCATGCCCGCAGAGCAAATTTTGCAAACAGCTACAACTGCGAAAATAGCAGTTGAGTTGTATTTATATGAGAGTATTCGGCATCTTGTACAAAAAGATAAGCCAAAGGGCTGTATGTTGGTTGTTGCGACAATGAACTGTTCACAACAGAATACTTTTTTACAAGAGCACCTTAAACAAATTCGTTTGCAAAGTCGGAATAAATTATTAGAGCGGCTTAATCTTGGATTTGAACAAGGTGAGATAGCCAATTTAGATAAAGTGATGCAGCTTTGTGATTTTTATACGACATTGTTATATGGCATGACCATTCAGGCAATAGATGGCGCGAGTGCTGATCATCTACATAGTATTGTTAAGAATGCTATGAACATGTGGGATCAGATCATTTTTCAATCATGCTTAAACTAAGTTTAGTTCTCATATTCGTTCTCATAATTTTCTAGCTAATGAATGATTAATTTTTTCAAAAAGCTTTAATAGTTAAATAAATAGTGCTTATTTATAGCAATCAGTTATGGATTTGAATTCAATATAAATGAATGATGCCTATTTACATGGATGAATACTGATATTGGCTAACTCCATGACGCTAATATTACCTTCTACCGCTGCGAAATCATCACTTTGGCTTGAGAGAGTTAAACATTCTCCTGACTTGACGCTAGCGAGTAATTGAGCTTGTTGTTTATTAATATTTAAACTGTAAATACTGAGATTTCCTTGATCCGTTTTAATCTGATAGGACTCATCACCATAATCTGCTGGATCATTTCGCAGCACTGTAAATGTGTGTTGCGTTGAATCTAAATTTGAATTTGAGACATTTTCTAGTTGAACAGATGAGGTTCTACGCAGTTCAGTACTTTGTATTGTTTTGTGTTGTTCGCTGCATCCAATAAGGTGAAGACTTAAACCAACAGTGAGAAAGAGAGTGAGAGAAGTTCGGAATGAATGAATTAAAAGCGTGAGTATTTTCATAAAGAAACCACCCTAAACTTAACTTTTCAGATGATTTATTTTATCGGCTTTTAAATGAAATAGAAAAAAAGAGCATCACAAATTATTTCAATGTAAAGCACAGATTACTTTTTGATGTTTGGTAGAACAATAATATTAAATACAGGAAATGTGGAGGTTGCTTACAACCTCCATGAACAATTGAATTATTGGTGGTGTTTCAAAAAGTATGCTGACATTAAATGAAACCATTATTGATGTAAAAAAAGGTTAAGTCGAAGGCTTTAAAATGGTTTTCAATCTTTTTGGAGAAATTACAACTCTTTCTAAAACCGC
>NZ_VOYM01000027.1:0-38578 GCF_013420285.1 Acinetobacter sp. YH01019 | reverse complement strand
GCAGGGTCTTGTGGTGGCGCACCTTTGGATATTATTAAAAAATACATTGAAAACCAACAAGGTTAAAATCTTTGAAATTCACCTCCACCCTGACTGTCGGGTGGAGTCCTCTTTCACTTTAAGATAGTGCTGTTCACAACATTTACACCCTGTATAAATACGATTCTTTTGCCACCTTGGGTACATTTAAACAAGCATACGTATGAACACAAGTTAAATCACGCGTCGCCAAATGTAGAGATATCTTTATGTTCATCCCCATACGAATACAGTTAGCCATCAATAGTTAGAAAAAGTTCTGTCAAATACTGATCAAAAAAGGAATGCTAAAGCATTCCTTTTCATGATATATAAAAAATACCAGTCCAATCCTTTGTTAAAAGTTCTCTGGATTTTCCAAGCGACGAACTTCTTGTACTTTCTCTGGATTATGTACAGCCGCAACACCATCATCTGCTTTAGTATCAATCAATGCATCTGGGTTATACACTGTTATGGTTTCATTGCCATGAATATCTTCCCCCACAATGTATTGAAAGCCCTTTTTATTCATCTTATGGCACATACGTTGATACCAACCTTTAAAGCCAGTCTTTTCTTCATTTGGGTTGTAGTAAAAGGCATTCATTACCGCTGGCAAGCCAAGACCACATACAAGACCAGACATTAATACCGCAATAAAGGTATAACCAATCAATATACTACTGTATTCACTAAGCTCTGGAATGTTTGCAACCGCAAGAATTAAGGCGAGCGAAATACCACCACGCACCCCTCCCCACGAGAGTATAGCTAAACTACCGTTATAACTTTTTTTGCGAAAACTTGGGAAAAATGCAAAAGATAAATAGTTGGCTGCGAAGCGTGACGCATGCAAAATAATGAAAGCAACTATCCCCCCTAAGATCAGGCTGAAACTTAAATCAAGAATAAATAATTCCAAACCAATCAAGGTGAATAGGAAAGAATTAATAATCCCTTCGACCGTATGCCAAAAATGATTTACTTCGCGAATTTCACGATCTTGTAAAATCTCTTTCCACTTATTTCCCACGATTAAACCACCAATTACACATGCAATTGGTGCAGATGCATGGGCAAATAGCGCAACCAAATAAGATCCACAAGCCAGTAATGCAGTCGTTAGGATAAGGGATTCCATTTCATGCTTGCCACGCAGTAGACGTAAAATACCCAGACCAAATGCCCAACCAATAATGACCGCAACCACGATTTCATAGAGTAAGGTTTCAAGCGTTCCCAAAACAGTGAAATGCTCGCCCTGTAATACATTTAGCAATGTCATGAAGACCGCGATACACATAGCATCATTAAACAGTGATTCACCTTCTAGCTTCACGATCAAATGATGTGGTGCGCGAACCGAGCTTAAAACCCCTTTTACCCCAATTGGGTCAGTCGCACCTAATGCTGCACCTAATAACAGCAGTACAACAAGGTCGACGTGATTGCCGATAAGAAATTGATAGCCATACAGCACAACACCAAAAAAACAGGCACACAATACAAGCGCGATACTGGCTAAAATACTGATGGGTTTCCAATGTAAACGTAAGTCAGAAACTTTAAATTTGAGTGCTGATGAAGTCAAAATAAAGCAGATCACACCATTGATTAGAAAGTCATAAAAATCAATATGGCGAACTGCTTCTTCAATATTGTGTAAATTAATGGTAACGAATTGGTTACCATTTAACAGGCTTGCACCCCACTGCAAGATAAATACAAAGATGGCGGAAACAATAGGAACACCAATAGCTTGCGGAAAGCCTAATATCCGCTTATTAAATATTGTAGTTGCGATTGAGAGCGCAAAAATAACTGTAAAAACTTGAAGAAAAAAGTAATTTCCCATTTCATTCCCAATTTTGGTGCTATGTCGCCTACATAGTGAGATATAGGTATTTATAAAATAAATACTAAATTTTTTAGCATTTAATTTTTAAATATTGTACCGAATTTAAAATCACGTGCATGTATCATTTAAGTTTTTTAACACATTCAAATCAGATCATTTAAAATATGAGTTCTTTGCTCGTTTAATTGCACATTTAGCACGATTACTGATTCTTATGCACCAAACCATTAAAACCGTATTCCGTCTTTTTTTTGCAGGTGTAATTTTTTTAATTACCGCCGCTTTAATCTGGACTTGTATCAGTAAAACACAAGAAATTTTACAAGCTGAAACGCATTATCAAAAAGCAAAAACTATTTCTCTAGATTCAAACGTTCAAGAGCAATTGGTGCTTGTATCGAATAATAAATCTCCTGACAACGCCATTTTTATTGTGGTGGCAAACAATGGATTTATTGCCAAGATCAACTGCGAGCACCATCTCTCAGATATCTGCCTCGATGACTATAATCAAAGCCACACACGACAAATTCAACATATCGAATTATTACAGACGCGTCAGTTAAGTTACATTAAAAATGTTACGTTTACGGATAGTCGTAGCAAAAAGCAAACAACGCTAAATTACGATGAGAACCAATTGAAACAGTTCTATCAACATGATATTTCAGGCTTGAAATTTATTGTGTTTGGTGTGGCTTTATTTGCATTAGCTGCAATGTATGTCAGCATTCGAATTATTCGTAATTTCAAATCATTCTTAAATAAATAAGCGACAATACAAGTTTAAAAAAAGAGGATAACAAGATCCTCTTTTTTTATTTTTGAGTTTTAAATCGGTTGATTGAATGTATCACAGCTATTAATGCTGCCAGATTTCAAACCAATTTCGAACCACTTCATACGTTGCTGACTCGTACCATGGGTGAAACTATCTGGAACCACTTGTCCTGTCGCACTTTTTTGCAAGTAGTCATCACCGATTTTATGTGCAGCATCCATTGCTTCTTCAACATCGCCTTGTTCCAAGAATTGCGTACGCTGTTGATTATGATGCGCCCAAATTCCAGCAAAGCAATCTGCCTGCAACTCCTGCATAACTGAATAACGATTACCTTCAGCTTTTGACGCTTGGGCACGGGCTTGCTGAACTTGTTCAGAAATACCTAAAATCGTTTGAATATGATGTCCCACTTCATGTGAAACCACATAGGCTTGGGCAAAATCTCCGGCTTGATCATTTCGATTCAATTCAGTTTGGTTTTGCTCACCAGAAATACCCATTTGACTACGCATATCTTTAAAGAATGCTGTATCAATGTAAACTTTTTGATCGGCTGGGCAATAAAATGGACCCATAGCAGCTTGAGCTGTACCGCAGCCTGAATTTACCACACCATTAAACATCACCAATTTAGGCGGTTTATATTGCGCATTTAACTGCTCTTGAAATACTTTGGTCCAAGTATCCTCGGTATCAGCAAGCACCGTACCCACGAATTGCATAGCCTCCTGTTGTTCAGGGGTTGGGTTGTCCAAACCTTTGACTTCAGCACTTTGACCTTGTGAGGTGACTTGCTTGGTTGCTTGATACGCCTGCTGCGGATCGACACCGAAAAACTTCCAAGCCACAAATGCAACAACTAAACCCAATATACTGATACCGCCAGCCTTAGCACCGCCACCACCGCGACGGTCTTCCACATTCGAGCTAACTCTTCGACCTTTCCAGCGCATAGTGATCTTCCTTATAGAAAATATTGAATATCAATGTGTTTTATTTGATGATGACTTATCTGACTTCGGCCAGACTTTTTGGATCATCAATACAACACACAGCACAATTAAACCTGCAATAAACCCAATAACCAAATTAATCAAAGTCGGTGTTAAAGCACCAAAAATGCTACCCACTGTCGGAATATGCTCAGCATAATCAACAGAACCTTCAATAAAATGATGTAACAGCGGCACACCATGGGTAATAATACCGCCGCCGACCAGAAACATTGCAATTGTTCCGACAATTGTAAGGGTTTTCATTAATTTAGGCGCAAATGCAAGCAATCCACGTCCAATTTTTTGTTTAAAGCTTGAAGCCTGCTCTGTTAAATAAAGACCTAAATCATCAATTTTTACAATCATGGCCACAAAGCCATACACACCTACAGTCATTACGATAGCAATCACTGAAAGCACCATGACTTTGGTACCAAATGCAGCTGCGGCCACAGTACCTAGTGAAATCACTACTATTTCGGCTGACAAAATAAAATCAGTTCGTATCGCCCCTTTGACTTTTTCTTTTTCAAAGGTGGCTAAATCGGTCTCGATTTTCTGCATTTCAGCACTAGCCGTTTCTTCTGTTTTAGCTTTTTTATGATGCAAACTATGTAGTACTTTTTCTACGCCTTCATAGCATAAAAATAAACCACCTATCATTAGCAGTGGCGTAATCAACCAAGGTGCGACTACGCTAATCAGTAAAGCAGCAGGAACAAGAATTAATTTATTTACAAATGAGCCTTTTGCAACCGCCCATACAACCGGAAGCTCTCGCTCAGAACGCACTCCACTCACCTGTTGGGCATTTAATGCGAGATCATCCCCTAACACGCCTGCAGTTTTTTTGGCAGCCATTTTACTCATGACCGCGACATCGTCGAGCACCGTTGCTATATCATCAAGTAATATTAATAAACTACTGGCCATTATTTTTATCCTTAGGGCATTTTTTAATATTGTAAGGTGAATTGATCAAATATTTGTATTTAGTTTTTTAATATATAACAAAAAAATCACTCAAATTTCAGCCAAATGTGCCGCGTCAGTAACATTCAAAAAAAGAATGCCGTACAATGGTGCCATTCTTTGATATATAGCCGTAGCATTGACTACCTCTTGGAACAGATAATGAGTACTCAAGATAATCGTCCAGTGATTTTGACTGGTGACCGTCCAACTGGACAATTACATTTAGGTCATTTTGTAGGTTCTTTACGTTCACGTGTGGGTTTACAAGATTCTCATCATCAGCACCTTCTTTTAGCTGATGCGCAGGCATTAACAGATAATGCTGACAATTTTGAAAAAGTACGTCGCAATATTATTGAAGTTGCTACAGATTATCTAGCTGTGGGCATTGACCCAACTAAAACAACAATTTGTGTTCAATCATGCTTACCTGCATTAAATGAACTGACAATGCTCTATCTTAACTTCGTGACAGTTTCACGTTTAGAACGTAACCCTACGATTAAATCTGAAATTCAAATGCGTGGTTTTGAACGTGATATTCCAGCTGGCTTCTTATGCTACCCAGTGGCTCAAGCCGCTGACATCACAGCATTTAAAGCATCTGTCGTACCAGTCGGTGAAGACCAAATTCCAATGATCGAACAAACCAACGAAATCGTTCGTCGTTTAAACCGTCAAATTGGTCGAGAAGTTCTGCCTGAATGTAAAGCATTACTTTCAAATGTAGGTCGCTTACCTGGCTTTGATGGTAAAGCAAAAATGTCCAAATCATTAGGCAATACCATCGTGCTTGATGCGTCAGACAAAGACATCAAAAAAGCTGTCAATGCGATGTACACCGACCCAAACCATCTTCGTATTGAAGATCCAGGTCAAGTCGAAGGCAACGTTGTATTCACTTATTTAGATGCGTTTGATACCAACAAAGAAGAAATTGAAGAGTTAAAAGCACACTATCGCCGTGGAGGTTTAGGTGATGGTACAGTGAAAAAACGTCTTGAAGCTGTGTTAAAAGAGCTAATTGGCCCGATACGTGAACGTCGTATGGAACTACAAAAAGATCCTGATTACATCATGGATATTTTAAAAACAGGTACTGACAAGTGCCGCGATATCACACAGCAAACTTTAGACGAAATTAAATCGGGTCTAGGTGTATTCCACTTCTAAACATTTGGTTTATTTCAGTAGTTAAAAAGCCTTTCAAAATGAAAGGCTTTTTTAATACTCAAAAAACAATATGATTAACTTCACAGAATCTCCTTAATTTTAACGTTAGGTAACATGACTTAACGTGAACACCAATGAAATGACTGGTGGTTCACTTTATTATCTTTTTATGTTTTATGAATTCCCCAATTCATAACATTTCTCCTTTACCGAACCTGTGAAAACAGATTCGTTGTTATACGCAGTGAATACCCCAATCATTGCGTATTTTTTTGTCCCTAATTTGAGTCATAGAATTTAAGCCATAAAAAAGCCCGCATTAAGCGGACTTTTTTGACTAAAACTTGTAATTAGTTTTTATGACGCATATGCGGGAATAAGATCACTTCACGGATACTTGCAGCATTGGCAAATAACATCACCAAACGGTCGATACCAATACCTTCACCTGCGGTAGGAGGTAGACCATATTCAAGTGCTTCAATGAAATCAGCATCATAATGCATAGCTTCATCATCGCCTGCATCTTTTTCAGCAACTTGTGCTTGGAAACGTTCAGCTTGGTCAATTGGGTCATTTAATTCCGAGAAGCCATTCGCTAACTCACGGCCACCAATAAAGAACTCAAAACGATCTGTAATATGTGGGTTGTCATCATTACGACGTGCCAATGGCGACGTTTCCGCTGGATATTCAGTAATAAATGTCGGCTGACGTAACTGAGTTTCTACTGTTTCTTCAAACACGATAGTTTGAAGTTTACCTAAACCAAAGCCTGGTTTAACTTGCTCTTTCAGTTCATTTTTAATGAAGTTCGCAAGGAACTCACGGTCAGAAACATTTTCAGGTGTGAATGTAGGATTGTGTTCAAGAATCGCATCAAACATTGAGATTTTCTTGAATGGACCTTTGAAGCTATACACTTCTTCACCATAAGGAACATCAGTAGAACCCAAGATATCAATTGCAAGTTTCTCAAGCATATTTTCAGTCAAAGCCATCAAGTCTTTGTAATCTGCATAAGCTTGGTAGAATTCGATCATGGTAAATTCTGGGTTGTGACGTGTAGACACACCTTCATTACGGAAGTTACGGTTGATTTCAAATACGCGTTCAAAACCGCCAACGACCAAACGTTTCAAGTAAAGCTCAGGTGCGATACGTAAGAACAATGGCATATCTAAAGCATTGTGATGAGTCTCAAATGGACGCGCAGACGCACCACCTGGAATCACATGCATCATCGGTGTTTCAACTTCCATGAAACGTTCATTGCTCAAATATGAACGAATACCAGACACCACTTTTGCACGAATTTCAAAAGTTTTACGTGTTTCTTCATTCATGATGAGATCAAGATAACGCTTACGGTATTTAACTTCAGTATCTGTTAAACCGTGGAATTTATCTGGAAGAGGACGAAGAGACTTAGTTAAAAGCTCAAAATGTTCAATGTGAACATAAAGATCACCTTTACCAGAGCGACCGATATAGCCTTCGATTGCAATGATATCACCAAGGTCTAGACCTTTAATTGTTGCTAGCACATCAGCAGCCAATTCTTTACGTGGTACATAAAGCTGGATACGGCCCGTCATGTCTTGGATTACAATGAATGAACCACGGTTCAACATCACACGACCAGCGACTTTTACATGAACCTGTTCACCTGCTTCAATTTCTTCTTTTGATTTATCAGCAAACTGGTCTTGTAGATCTTGTGCATAGTGTTCACGCTTAAATGTGTTAGGCCACGGGCTAACACCTGTTTCCTTGGCGTGCTCTTTGATGTGCTCTAACTTGGCATGACGCTGTGCAATTAAATCGTTTTCGGAAATGGCTTGTTCAGAAGTCGATTGAGCGTTATGTTGCGTCATCTCTGTCTCAAATAGTTAAAAATCGGAAGTTGCATAGCATAGCAGATTTACTTCCGCTTGAGCAGTAAGCGCATTCAGCATTTTTAATAAAATTAAAATGATTCAAGCAAATTTAACGCTTTCAGCCATGTATCCCCCATTTTGGAATATTTTGAGTTCACCTTGCCAAATGCTTAAACGCTGCATTTAATATAGCAAACCACACCTATATATTCTTTTAAAAAATACCCATACCCGTTACGATTAACATAAAAAATATCAAATAAAATCAACTACTCGCCCTTCTAACCTTTCATAGGGTTTCGAAACCAATTTAAGACTAAAGTCTTTATTTGACAGACGAATTAGACCAATAGCTAGATTATTAAAGCGTCTAAATTGACTACAATAAGCACATAAATTCGTTGAAAAGTAAAATATTCAACTCAGAAAATATTTGAAAACAGTGCGTAGAAAAACAATGACCGTAAGCTCATCTAAAATTCTGTTTTTACATGGTTTAGATTCATCGCGTGAATCTACAAAATTCCATGCCATTGATGCAAAGCATAAGTTTTGTATTGAAGTGGACTATCGCAACTTAAATTTTCAAACGGTTGCCGATTTTTATCATGAAAGTATAGAAAAGATTCGCCCGGATATTATTGTAGGTCATAGCCTTGGAGGCTATTGGGCATTAAAAATGTCGCTATTTCATCGTATTCCTTGCGTGATTGCCAATCCGAGTTTATATCCAGATTTTAGAGATGATTATCCGGCCATTAACGATGCCGACTTGGATCATGATATTCCTCAGATCGCCTATTTGGAACTTGGTGATGAAATTTTAGATATGCATCGGGTTGAACATCAGCTGGAAGACTATATGCAAATTCAATCTGTCCAAGGCGGTCATCATCGCTTGGCCTGCCCTGAAAATATAAATCAACTTATTCAACTGATTGAAGAAAATTATCTACATCAATACTAAACTATTTTCAGGTCTTTATTCTTCAACTTCTATCTATAAAAAATAATCATAAAAAAAGGCCTTGTCATCAACAAAGCCTTTTTTCAATTTCAAACGTATCAACTTAAGACATATCAACGCATTTTAAATTATGCTGCAGCAACTTCTGGACGTGATTTATCGTCAAGAACAGACCAAATCTGCATCCCTAAATCTTTGTGCAAATCAGGAAGATCAAGGAAAATGCTTGCACCCAAAACTTCGTGATGACATTTTTCAGCTAACTGTTTAACTGCGCGCAAAGTACCACCTGTTGCCAACACATCGTCCACAATAATTACTTTTTGTGATTGAATTTCTGCAGACATTTCTAAACGATCTAGACCGTATTCTAAGCTATAGCCTACACCTACAACTGGGGGTGGTAACTTGCCTGCTTTACGAACTAAAACAAGACCTTTACCTGTACGCTGTGCAAGCAAGCTTGCCAATACAAAGCCACGCGCTTCAACAGCAATAAAGCTATCTACTTCTGCTAATTTTTCTGCAGGAATACTTGCAATCAAAGCGTCTGTTAATGGACCAATGTTATTCATGAATAACGGTGTAAGGTCAAAGAAGCTAATCCCTGGTTTAGGGAAATCTTGGACAGTACGAATGTTAGACCACAGTGCAGCAGCAGTAGAATTACTCATAATAGGAGAAAAATAAATAAGGAAGGAATGTGTGAATTTTAACGCTTATTCAAAAAAAAATACAGTGATAGACATAGAATAGTGACTGATTAAAATACAGCAATTTTACATAAAATATTGATTTTATTATTTTATTTATTTAATAAATATCAAATATGTATTTATCTAATTATAAAATAACTGATTCATCGATTTTTTTCTGCGCGACTTTAGTCTTAATCGCATGAAAAGTGAAACAAAATAGCTTTGCTCTTGGAGCGATGAAATCACTGTCTAACCAAAACTAGTCCAGACCAAAGTTGTTTTGTCTAACAAAAATCGAAAGATTTAGGTATTTAAAGATATTTATTGTCCTCGACTGCCATTCTGCTTTTAATTTCGCTGATTAAACTCTTAGCCACTTTACTTTATAGTCAGAACTGCGTAAAAATTTAACATAAGCGTCTACTGTATAAGGCAAAGATTACCTGTACAGGAATGAAATTTTTACTGACCTTATTTTGCGTCAGTTTTTGGAGAATGGAATGAAAAAGTATCAATGCATCGTTTGTGGATGGATTTATGACGAAGCAGAAGGCTGGCCTCAAGACGGAATTGTTGCTGGTACTAAATGGGAAGACATCCCCGATGACTGGACTTGCCCAGATTGTGGCGTATCAAAAATAGATTTTGAAATGGTTGAAATCTAATAACCACATTCAAAGACCATCTTCGCTATGGTCTTTTTTTTGCCTGTAAAAATATAAATCGCATTTGGAGTTGAGTATGCACCCTATCGTCATTATTGGTTCTGGTATGGCGGGCTATGCCGTAGCACGTGAGTTACGCAAGTTAAATCCTGAACAAGAACTTATCATGATCTGTGCAGATGATGCCTATAACTATGCAAAACCAACCCTGTCAAATGCTCTCGTTGCCAATAAAGCACCTGAACAAATTGCCTTAGGCGATGCAGCAAAAATGTCTGCACAACTAAATATGCAAATCATTAATAACAGTTGGGTAAAAAGCATTGATGCAAGTTCACACAGCTTAAGTTACGAAAAAGATGCTCAACTCAACACACTAAACTATTCAAAACTTGTACTAGCTGTAGGTGCCAATCCGATTCGCCTTGCAATTGCGGGTGATGGCAGTGATGACATTCATGTCGTGAACAATCTTGACCATTACAAAGCCTTTCGTAAGCAACTTGAGGCGCGTAGCGACAAACGGGTTGTTATTTTAGGTGCGGGTTTAATTGGTTGTGAATTCGCCAATGACTTACAAAACACAGGCGCACAAGTTACCGTAGTCGACTTAGCTCCACAACCTTTGGGGCGCTTATTGCCTGCACATGTTGCAGATCAATTTCAAACAAATCTTGAAGAAACAGGTATTCAGTTTGTATTAGGCACAACTGTTGAAAAAGTGTCGCGTATTGATAATGGTGACTATCTCGTCAACCTTGCAAATGGTCAAACACTGGTTTCAGATGTTGTACTGTCAGCAATCGGTTTACAACCAGAGATTAACTTGGCAAAAGCAGCTGGAATTCATACCAGTCGTGGTATATTAACCAATACCGGCCTAGAAACCAACTTATCTGACATCTTTGCAGTAGGCGACTGTGCTGAAGTGAATGGGACATTACTTCCGTATGTGATGCCAATTATGCAACAGGCTCGCGCTTTGGCGAAAACCTTAAATGGCGAACAAACAGCAGTGCATTATCCAGCAATGCCTGTAGCGGTAAAAACTCCTGCTGCACCATTAACCGTACTTCCCGCACCTATTGATGTTGAAATTCAATGGGAAACTGAAGAATTGGACGATGGTATGATTGCTCGTGCTATTGATGCTGATGGTGTACTGCGTGGATTTGTATTATTGGGTGCTACAGCAGCGAAGCAACGTTTAACTTTGACTAAGCAGGTTCCAGACTTGATTCCCGCTTCAGTTTAAGGTTTAAATACAAGGACGTCCTGTAAACAAGACGTCCTTTTTTAGGAAAAACAATAATGAATAGTGCCCTTCAGTTTAATGTCTCACCTTACACATCTTTTATGCATGAAACTCGTGTTGATTTGGGTAATGGCATTGAATTGCATGTAGAAGCTGGCGGTAACCCAGATCATCCAGCCGTATTACTGATCATGGGTCTAGGGGCACAAATGTTGTATTGGCCTGACTTTTTCTGTAAATCTTTGATTGATCAAGGCTATCGAGTTATACGCTTCGATAACCGTGATATTGGCCTTTCAAGTAAAATTCGTAATTCGGGGCCACGCTTAAATACATTTAAATTGATGGGTCGTTTTGCTTTGGGTTTAGAAAACCAGGGCGCACCCTACGATTTATATGATATGGCCGATGATGTTGCGCTACTGATTGATCGTATGGGTTTAGATAAAGTACACATCTTAGGAGCATCGATGGGCGGCATGATTGCACAAATTGTTGCTGCGCGATTCCCGGATAAAGTTGAAAAATTAAGCTTGCTCTTTACCAGTAACATTCAACCGTTGCTTCCTCCCCCTTTTCCCAAACAACTCTTTAGTCTGATTGAAAAACCGAAATCTAGAGACGAAGATGGTATTATTGATCATAGCTTGCGCGTTTTTAATATTATAGGCTCGCCAGGCTATATTAATCAGCTCGAAGCACTACAGACTGCGCGTAAACTGTATAAGCGAAGTTATTATCCAGCGGGTGTACTTCAACAGTTTTTAGCAATATTATGTACAGGTTCCCTGCTGCAACTAGACAAACAGATTCAGCATAAAACCCTTGTCGTTCATGGGTCATGCGACCGTTTGCTACCGCCAAGCCATGGTAAGGCAGTTGCAAAGGCAATTTCAGGTGCTAAGTTTGAATTAATTGATGGAATGGGGCATGATATCCCACCGCATTTTATTCCATATCTTAGCGGTTTGTTTGCTGATCACTTTAAAACATAAATTAGGACACTATGGCTGCATTACCATCTTTAAGACAGCTGTCATATCTAGTAACACTGTCAGAAACGCTGCATTTTACTGAAGCTGCGCGTCGTTCTTTTGTCACCCAGTCAACTTTGTCTGGCGGGATCATGGAACTTGAGCGTTTATTAGGTGGTGTATTGGTCGAACGCGACCGACAAAATGTACGTTTAACCCCTCTTGGCGAGCAAGTTGTTGGCCGAGCCCGTGTTCTATTGGCTGATGCCCAAGACTTAATGCGCTTAAGTCGTGAAATGAGTGAACCGTTGACAGGTGATCTGCACTTAGGGGTAATTCCAACAATTGCACCTTTCTTACTTGCGCCATTGCTCGAAGAAGTCCACAAGCAATTGCCAAAAATTCAGTTGTACTTACACGAAGCACAAAGTGAAAAAATCGTAGAGAAGTTAGAGCATGGTAACCTTGATATGGTTCTGCTTGCCCTTCCTTTTGATACTCGTGGATTAAAAGTTGCCGAAGTTACCAAAGAAACTTTATTCTTGGTCTACAACAAAGCAGATCAAAATGCAGTCCAAGCAAAATCACTGGATGATCTAGATATTTCACGTTTGATGCTTTTAGAAGAAGGACATTGCTTACGTGACCATGCATTAAGTGCATGCCCAATTGGCGAACGTAAAAATGATCACCGCTTAAAAGCGAGCTCTTTACCGACATTGGTTGAAATGGTCTCTGCTGACCTCGGCTTTACACTCTTACCTGAGATTGCTATTCATACCAATATGATTAAAGCAAACCCTGATTTGGCTGTTAAAGAAATTGAAGCCGGCCCAAGTCGTACCCTTGCTTTAGTGACACGTAAGAGTACACCACTACAAAGCGAGTTTGATGTATTACTGCAAATTCTGCAAAAGATCACTAGTGACTTACATTAAGTTATTAAGTTCTTTGGAGTTTTTAAAAGAGAGCATTGATGCTCTCTTTTTTATTTAAATATCGTTAAAATTTGTTTAAGAAAAAGTTAGATCAAATTATTTCTATAAAATAATAAATGAATATTTACTACAAAATAGTAAAGAAAAAGGGCTTACTCATTCAAGTAGCCCTATAAGGAATATGTATGACAATTTTGAGTGTCCTACCCCTAATATCATCTTCACACTAGCCAGATAAGTAAGAAGATACAAACTATATTAAGATTAAGCTCACCATGATTAAATCCCTATAATTGGGTATTTTAATCTGCATTTGAGAATAAAAAACCAGATATACAATAAGATAAAATATATTTAGGTTAAGTCATTCACAGATTAATTAATCTCATCACTGCAGATATATATTTTAGCAAAAGTGAAAATATTGAGTCTTAATTAGAATAATTATACTTTGGTCTTATTAATTGGGTAAAATTAACAGAATTCTAATTCAAAAACGCACCAAAAAAACCTTAAAAAATAAAATTTATTATTTAGAATAACTTTACAGTTCTCCAAAATTGCTTATCTCGACAGCGATACAAAATTATTTTATTGCTCTCATAAAAACTACATTAAACATAATTTGTGTACTAAAACACCATAAAAGCTTCTATATGCGTAGCATAAACAATCAAAAATCAAACATTATAAAAAATATAATGAATCACAATAACTTAAATATACTTTAGCAATCAAATACCTAGTTTCAGGTATTTTTTTTCACATCTAAATAACGCACATTAGGCAAATGCAATTCGATTAAAAAAATAATAGGGGCTATTTATGCCAAGCGAATTTTTATTACCAGTTCCAGTCTTGATCATTGATCACCAGATGGTCACGTCGAAAACTTTACTTTGCCACATCCTTAAAGATTTAGGCTACCCTGAAGAAATTGTCACATATACTTCAAACTTGAAAGATGCTGAATTCAATATTTTCAATCAATTGCCTAATCTTATTTTCTTTGCGGTAACACAACAATCTGATATCGCTTTTATTCAAAAAATTAAAAAAATATATCCTTCGAGTAGTTTGATTATCTTAGTGAAAACACAATCCACTGATTTAACTCTACATGCTTTACAACTCGGTGCTACAGCATATTTATTAATGGATCAGCCAGCTGAAGATACGTATAAACAATTAAAAGTTATTTTGCGTGGAGGTGCTTCTTTGCATCAAAGTTTTGCATCTTATTTGCTGAATGAAACCTTTAGCAATCAATCTGAACAGGAACATAAATTAAGTTTAAAACCAGCAGAATATCAAATACTCAATATGGTGAGCCACAGTGCGACACAAGAACAAATGGTCGATGAACTCAAATTTTCCACCTATCAAATTGATGGTTTTATAAAAAACATTTATCGTAAATTGATCAATTATGCTTAGACTTATCTTTACCCCATCATTTAAATGTGATTCAAACTCTGCCAAACATAATTATTAAAATTGAAAAAGGAAGCCGAAGCTTCCTCTATTCAAGTTAAACAATCAGATAAAAACACATAATTTGCTTATTTAATTTCTTCAAGTAACACGCGTTGAGAATTATGCGGTATCTCACCATCTTGCACCTTGGTGCGAATCCATCGACCATCACTTTGTAACAACCAAGCTTGCTGATTATCTTTTAGATAATTAACCAATCCAAGTTGATAAATACGTTTCTTCAAAGCTGGATCTTCAATTGGAAAACATGCTTCAACACGGTTGAATAAGTTACGATCCATCCAATCCGCACTTGAGCAGTAAATACGGGCATTGCCATTGTTGCTGAAATAATACACACGGGTATGCTCAAGAAAACGTCCAACAATTGATCGTACGCGGATATTTTCAGATAGACCTGGCAAACCTGGACGTAGGCAGCATATCGAACGAATGATCAAATCAATTTGCACACCAGCTTGTGATGCTTCATACAATTTATTGATGAGTTGAACTTCTGTTAAGGCATTCACTTTGACAATAATTTGTGCCGGTTTCCCAGCTTTAGCATTGGCAATTTCAGTATCAATAAAATTGATGAGTTGAGCATGTAATGTAAATGGCGCATGTAATAACTTTTTCAGTTTAGCCATTTTGCCCATACCAGTTAGTTCTTGGAAGATACGATGCACATCTTCACATAGCTCTTTATCAGTTGTAAGCAAACCATAATCGGTATAAATACGTGCATTGCCTGCATGGTAATTACCTGTACCTAAGTGTACATAGCGTACCAGTTTGTTATTTTCACGGCGTACCACCAAAATCATTTTGGCATGGGTTTTATAGCCAACGATACCGTAAACAACTACTGCTCCAGCTTCTTGTAATACATTCGCTACAGCAATGTTTGATTCCTCATCAAAACGTGCACGCAGCTCAATCACAGCAGTGACTTCTTTACCATTACGTGCTGCTTCTGCCAGCACTTGTACAATTTCTGAGTCTGCCCCACTGCGATACAACGTTTGCTTAATTGCTAAAACTTGTGGATCGCGTGCTGCTTCACGCAATAAGTTAATGACTGGTGCAAAAGATTCAAACGGATGATGCAATAAAATATCTTGCTTTTGCATGGCACTGAAAATGTTTTCTGACTTTTTCAGCACTTTTGGAATCACAGGAATGTGTGCATCATAACGAAGATGTGGACGCTTGAAGTTTGAGAGTAAACGAGCAAGGTTGACAGGCCCATCCACTTTATAAAGTTGCTCTTCTTCTAAATCAAACTCATCCAGCAAATAATCATAAATATGTTGTGGACAATTTTCCGTAACCTCTAAACGCACAGCACGACCAAAACGACGTGAATTCAACTCGCCTTTCAGTGCTTTGGCTAAATCTTCTACGTCTTCATTTAAGGCCAAATCTGCATTACGTGTGACACGGAATTGGTAACAACCAGTTGCCGTCATACCTGGGAATAAATCTGATACATGTTCATGAATAATGGCCGATAACATCACATGATGTTCTTTACCACCAGTTAATTCATCTGGTAAACGTACAACACGCGGTAATGAGCGTGGCGCAGGTACAACAGCAAGGTCAATTTGACGACCAAAGGCATCCTTTCCTTCCAAAGTGACAATAAAGTTCAAAGACTTATTCACCAAACGTGGAAATGGATGCGCAGGGTCTAAACTGATTGGGGTTAATACTGGTGCAACTTGTTCTTGGAAATACTTTTTTACCCAAGCCGATTGTGCAGGCGTTAATTCCCCACGGCGTAAGAAGCAAATATCTTCCTCACGCAGTTTAGGTAAAATTTCCTGATTTAAAATACGATACTGGCGTTCAATTGCAGCATGCGCTGTCGCAGAAATTTCATCTAACACCTGTTTCGGAGTTAAGCCATCAGGGCTACGACTTTCATTACCTAAATCGAGCTGCTCCATCATCCCTGCAACACGAATTTCAAAAAACTCATCGAGATTACGCGAGAAAATCAGTAAGAAATTCATCCGCTCTAATAATGGATGAATGGGGTCAACCGCTTGTTCAAGTACACGCAGATGGAAATCGAGAATCGAAAGTTCACGATTGATATAGCGATCATTATAAGTATATTCAGTTGGAACTGGCGTGACTTCAGCTGCGGTATTCATCTCAAACCCATAATTAACAATGTGTGATGTTCTGCTTTAAGTATGCTTCAAATTTGTGACAATTTCATAAAAAAAGCCCATAAAAATGGGCTTTTTGTTTCATTTCAAAACGATGCTTCGATATTTTAGAATATTTCAAATCATTTAATTTGGAATGTGGCTGTAACGCATATATTTTTGGATCAACCGTTTACGATAGTTTAGCTTTCTATCATTTCGATTTTCATCATAGTATTTAGGATTCGGTAAAATTGCTGCAATAAACGCAGCCTGTTCACGACTTAAACTACGTGAGCTTTTACCAAAATAATGCTGTGTTGCTGCTTCAACACCATAAATATTATCGCCAAACTCAACAGAGTTAAGATACACCTCTAAAATGCGTTCTTTCGACCACATTCGTTCCATCATCCAAGTAGCAATTGCTTCTTGACCTTTACGAATAAAAGAACGCTTATTGTATAAAAATAAATTTTTAGCCAATTGTTGTGAAATCGTTGAACCACCTGCAACAACTTTACCTTTGTCCTTATTACGCTCTAGCGCAAACTGCATACCTTCCCAGTCAAAGCCTTTATGCTGTAAAAATTTACCATCTTCCGCAGCAACTACAGCATGTTTTACATAGTCACTAATTTGGTCATAATCACGCCATTCATGCTTAATCGGTTTAGACGGCTCTGACCAATAATCAAGACGCATCATCATGGTCGATTCGACAGGATGTGTACGCCACCACACCAAACTACTAAAAATCCAAAGCTGTACGAGTAGGAACAAGCTGACAAGAATTAACAATGTACGAACAATAAAGGCTTTCATGTCAGTGCGTTACTCCGGAAATTCTGTTTTTTCATGTTAAGCTTATTTTTAAATACATTGACACAGTACAAGAATAGCATGTCTGAACTTAAGCCTCCCGCTGTATCAACCAGCAAACTACAAATCCAACTTTGGTGGATTACAGCACTGCTCATCGCCATCAATGTCGGACTGTTTGGCTGGCAGATTTTAAATGGCATGAACATCAGCCACCCCGACACTCTCGATGCACTACGATGGGGTGCTGATTATGCACCTTTAACCTTTTTAGAGGAACCCATCCGCTTATTCACTAGCATGTTTTTTCATTTTGGCTTAATTCACCTCATGCTGAATATGTGGGCATTGTATATTTTTGGCAGCATTGCTGAACAAATGCTTGGACGTATTTATTTTATCGGTCTGTACCTTCTCGCTGGGTTGATGGGCAGTTTACTGAGTGGCTATTTAACGATTCAAGACAGCTATGCCCTCCTTGCAGCAGGAACAGCTGATCAGAGTTTATTCCCAAGTATTGGCGCAGGTGCATCAGGCGCAGTTATGGGCTTAGGTGCTGCCCTAACTATTCTTTCATTGATGCCTATTTTGCCAGGCCAACGCTTTTTACTTGATAAAAAAACCTTGCTGATGGTGATGGGGATTAACTTAGCCATGGGTTTTATGATTAGCGGGATCAATAATGCAGCTCATATCGGTGGTATGTTAATGGGTGCACTGTTGGCTTTCATCTGGTATATCGGTGAAAAAATACAAAAGGCCATCCTATTTAAAATCGTGGGTCTTATGCTTGGCATCATCATCATTTACTTTTTTTATCAATATTGCCAACAGTTAATTCAGCCAATTGCCCCACTTTGGGAACACTTTATTCTACTAATGAAGAAATCCTTGGCTGGCTAATTGCTACCACGAAAATCACATCTGTTAAATAAATAGAGCGCGATGTTTGCGCCCTATTTTGCATATTTTGAGATTCAATGACTCAGGTTTCATAATAATGATTAGGGTTTCACGATTAAGAGATTAATTATTAATATCACGCAAGCTTTCTAAAGGTGGAATATCACATAAATAGCTCAATCGATAACGACCAATCAACGCACATATCAGTGTCATACACATCGGTAAAATCAGCCATATTTCCCAATGGGGTTGAATGATCAACTCCATTTTATAGCTGGCAATCGCACTAATCACCTCAGCAAACACACATGCCACCACACCTGAAATAAAACCAATTAAACCAATTTCCGTACTCAGCATCGCTTTGAGCTTACGTTTAGAACCTCCAAATGAGCGTAACAGTGCAACTTCTTTTTTACGTTCATCCATTAACAGGTTTAAACAGGCAATTAACACCAAAATACCTGAGACACTGACCAACAATGCCAAAAGACTTATGATCTGTACCAATACCGCAACAATACGCTTGATCTCATCTAAAATTAAACTGACATCAATAAATACTGTATTAGAAAATTGCTGAATCAGCTGAATCAATTGCCCTTTGTCTTGCTCCGGTACATAGAAACTGCCTAAATAACTTCCGGCATTTTCATCCATGGTTTGGGGCGAAAATATAAAGAAAAAATTAGGACTAAAACTTTCCCATTCCACACTGCGTAGATTAATCACTTTGGCTTGTAGTAGCCCCTCAGGTAAACTGAAAGTGAGTTGATCGCCAATTTGAATTCCTAAAGCTTGCGCAGTTTTGACTTCAACAGAAACCTCTCCTATTTTTTCAAACGCAGTTTGGCCCGTGATAATTTTATTATCTTTAGGGAAAGTCGCTGCTTGGGTCAAATTCAGCTCGCGCCTTAAAGAGTTATTGGTCTTTAGCAATGTTTCTGAAAATGGCAAATCATTTTTTGCAACCAAACGACCTCGAATGTTTGGATACATAGGAGTACCCTTCCAACCATGCAAATTAAGTTGCTGTTGGAAGTCAGCCAATTCAAAAGGTGGTAAGCCATAAACAAACTGGTTAGGCGTACCTTCAGGTAATTGCTGCTGCCAACGCTCTAGTAAGTCAGTACGTAACACAGCTAAAACAGTGATCAGACTCAAACCCAAAGCCAGTGCGGTAATTTGAAAGGCAGTTTGATATGGCGTCCGGATATAAGCAGATAATTTAATACGTAGGCCCTTTAAGCTTTTCAACCCTAGCCAAATCAACGCATAAAGCCCTAAACAAAGCACAATAATTGCACCTACAACCCATAAGGTCAGTTGTAGATTTTCCGTTAAAATGACGCAAAAAATGAGTAAGCCCAACGTGCCAGTGATCAACATCCATAACATGGAACGAACTGAACGCTCATGCTGACGAATAATCCGTGCAGGTGGCGTTTTAAGCAATTGCCATAAACTTGGAACCACGAAGCCAAGCAATACAATCACACTGGTTAACATCGCAATAGGCAGCGGCCCAATCAGCATAGACCAGGCTGAAAATTCAAGCGCCAAATGTGGAATGAGTTGCAGCATTAACTGTAGCAACACAAATCCAAGCCCTAATCCAATCACACTACCTAGCACAATAGAAATAACAAAGACCACAGCCAGCAGTGCTAAATACGCCATTAAAATTTGTTGCTTCGTCGCACCAACACATCTCATCAATGCAATGGCATCTTGATTTTGTTGCACATAACGCTGACTACTTAAGGCAATGGCAATTCCACAGAGTAAGATTGTTAAGATATTGGCCAATTGCAAAAACGTTTCTAAATTGGCGATCGGTTTCATTAAGCGGCTATTGCCTTCACTAGCATTACGCAGTTTCAAGCTCGTTTGAGATGAATCCTGTTGTTGCGCTTGAGTTTCATCAAACGTAGTGTCTGCATCATGACCCACGATTTGTTTAAATTGCTTTTCATAGGTTTTCGTTTGCTGCATCTGCCCAGCAAGTAATAAGCGATACTCAATACGGCTGCCCACCTGAATTGCATTAGTTCGAGCAACTTCCGATTGTGCAATGATTACAGTCGGTGAAAAACCGCCAAAACCGAGTTCTTGATTTGAGTCATGGGAAATTTGTGCTGTAAATCGAAAAGATGCATCTGCAATCTGTACAGTATCTCCCAACTTGACCTGTAATAATTCCATCGCACGCTGACTGAGCCACACCTCTCCAGCTTGAATCGATCGATTGAGTGTCGGTGAAGTTCTGAGTTCTCCACGTAAAGGAAAATTGGCATCTACAGCTTTCACATTGACCATCACAAATTGATCAGCTGTATGCGCCATACTGCTAAATAGGGTAACATTAGATTGCGCTAAACCATCTTGCGTAGCTTTTTTTTGCCATACATCTGGAATGTGTTCGTTATCGGTCAATACCAAATCGGCAGCCAACATTTCAGCCGCTTGCAATGCCACTGCGTTTTGAATTTGCTCATTACTAAACTTTAATGCAGTAGTAGCACTAATCGCCAAAGTTAAAGCGATGATAAGTAGATAAATACCTGTCGTTTTGAAGCTTTGTTGTAATAAGGGTTTAAACAATGCCAGGAGATTCATGCTTAATCTCCTAGTCGATGTTCGATCAGCTTGCCATGTACTATTTCAAAATGTCGCTGACATTGCTGCGCTAACGCGACATCATGCGTAACCAAAACCAATGTCGTACCCATCTCGCGATTCAACTGAAATAACAATTGTTCAATATCATATGCCGTTGCTGCATCCAAATTACCTGTTGGCTCATCTGCAAAAATAATGTCTGGCTCGCTGACTAAGGCACGTGCTATTGCAACCCGTTGTTGTTCACCACCAGATAGTACCTTTGGTGTTTGCTGTGCTTGACGATTTAAACCAACTCTTGCCAATAACTGAAGGGCTTTTTGCTCAGCCTCTTTTAGGTTGAAATCATTTTTTAAGCGCAGCGGCAACATCACATTTTCTAATGCCGTTAAATGTGGCAATAATTGAAACGATTGAAATACAAAGCCAATATGCGCCAAACGTATTTTCGCGCGCTGCTCTTCATCTAAATGCTGGATATCTTGACCACATACTTGCAACTGACCATGACTGGCTTGATCAAGTGTCGCTAATATCCCCAACAAAGTTGATTTTCCTGAACCAGATCGACCAGTTATAGCCACTTGCTCGCCCGCAAAAATCTCTAGATTAAGATCTTCAAAAATGCTCAACTGCTTATCATTCAGTTGTATGTTTTGTGTCAATTGCTGTGCAGAAATAATCGGCTGTGGCATGATGGCGGTATCTGTCGTGTGTTGGCTCATAACATCCCTATATGCAAAATCGCATTCAAAAAATTCGTTTGTGTTCTTACTTGTTGGGTTTAAGCATGTGTTTAAGCCCGATGCTCTTGGCTGCAAAAACCATTATGGTCGTGGGTGACAGCATCAGTGCAGGCTATGGCATGAATATACAGCAAGGCTGGGTTCATTTACTTCAAAAACGTTTAGACCAACAGTATCCGAAACAACATAAAGTGGTCAATGCAAGTGTGAGCGGCGAAACCACCAGTGGTGCTTTGGCACGACTGCCAAAATTATTGCAAAGTCATCGTCCCGATATTGTGATTATTGAACTGGGTGGCAATGATGGCTTACGTGGTCAACCCCCTGCACTCATTGAAAAAAATTTAGCGCAGTTAGTGCAAAAGAGCCAACAGGCTAAAGCGAAGGTCATCGTATTTGGAATGAAGATTCCACCAAACTACGGTACGGCTTATAGCAAGGCATTTGAACAAAACTACAAAATTGTCAGCCAAAAATACAATGCAAAACTTCTGCCATTTTTTATGCAAGGTGTTGCAGGACAAAAAACACTGATGCAAAAAGATCAAATTCACCCAAATGCAAAGGCTCAGCCGATTCTGCTCAATACAGCCTATCCCATGATTAAAAGCAGTTTGTAAAAATATTTACTAAAAATTAAAAAGGCGCTTCATTTGAGCGCCTTTTTTCGTTTAAATTTTTAAAATCTTAGAAATCGTAAAAACTTACTTCACCTGTTTCAAGTGAGTATTCGGCACCAACAACTTTTAATTTACCCTGAGCAATCAAGTTTTCTAATACTGCTGAGCCATGACGAAGTTGATTCACAGATGCAAATACATTTGAACGAACTGCATGCATAGACAATTTATCTAAATCATCTTTCAATTCAGTTTGCATTAAAATTTCTACAGATGGGCGCACACGGTTCACAATCGACATCAGATTTGCAGATGGAGGTGTTGCCGGGTTCATTAAGGCTTCAATCGTCGAATGGATTGCGCCGCAGTGAGTATGACCTAATACAATTACAACTGGGCAACCAAAACTTTCTGCCGCAAATTCAACACTACCAACTTGCGATGGTGCAACAATATTACCTGCTACACGAATGACAAATAAATCGCCTAAGCCTTGGTCAAAAACCATTTCAGCAGGAACGCGCGAATCTGAACAACCCAAAATAATCGCAAAAGGCTCTTGGCTTCCTGCCATTTCAGCGCGTTGCTGATGCGTTAAAAGTTTAGGATGGTTCGTTTCACCTTGAACAAAACGAGTATTTCCCTTTTTTAAACGATCTAAAGCTTCTGCTGCTGTTAGCATGTTCTGATTACCCTTATCTGAAGTTGCAATATATTAATCCCACTCAGAACGATTGTCACTTGCAAAAGAATAGCTATCGATTTTTTATTATTCAGATGGATTTGGTACAAATTGCAAATAATCATTAATCTGAAAATATTATTTTTTCAGTAATGGTTCACACTTTTATAGCTGAACTACAACTACATCAAAAAACTAATCAGTGACAACTGTCATTTTTTATTTACAATATATTTCATAAACATAGCAATTGGCTTTTAAGGCTAATTCAGATAATTGTCATATAAATGATCATAAAAATTGCATCAAATATAGTTACAAGGGGTTAAGGTCAATGCAAGGACATCGTTGCGTGGTTTCTGGCATATTTAAACTTGCGATATTGAGTTGTATGTTCATTGCAGGCTCGAATAGCATAGCTGCAACACAAACACCAACGAATACATTATCGACACCATCTATCCTACAAAATTATCTCAATCAAGATCGTAAAACCGCAGGTTTAGTTTCACGCACAGTACAAGTCGGCAATATCACTTGGAGCTATAGTGAAGGCGGTGTTCGTACCAATCCTTCTATACTATTAATCCATGGTTTAGGTGGCACACGTGATAACTGGAATCGGGTTGCACATTACCTGACTCCCTATTATCACGTTATTATTCCTGACCTACCTGCCAATGGTGATACCCGCGTCCCTGCAGACTTTGACGTGTCTGTACCAAATGTTACTGAGCAATTACGACAATTCGTAACCAAAATTGATATTGAAGATCGGCTGAATGTTGCAGGTCATTCTTTAGGTGGATCAATTGCCACGGTTTATGCCTCTCAATATCCTTTTGATACCCAAAGCCTATTTTTACTCAATAGTGCGGGTATTTATAAGCAGGCCAATACCAGTTATACCCGTGATCCATATTCATTGAAAAATTTGATTGTTTCAAAGCCCGGTGATTTGGATGATGTTATGCATAAGTTAATGCAAAATCCGCCAAGCGTTCCAACCCCATTAAAGAAAGCTCAAGAAAATTTACTCATTTCACGGGCACCCCAAACCAGTAAAATGATTGATCAAGTGGTTACTTTAAATCGCATTTATACGCCTGAGACTTTTGCCCGTTTAACCCGTACCGTTGAAGCGCCCACGCTCATCCTTTGGGGCAAACAAGATAAAATTTTTAATGTAGAAGTTGCAGGTGAATTAAAGTCATTATTGAAACGTGCCGAAACACCGGTAATTTTGAATAATGTTGGTCATATGCCCATGATTGAAGCAGAACAACAAGTTGCTGATCATTACCTCCCATTCCTTGCAAAAAGTCAGAAATTTAAAAATCCTTTGGCAGATAAACTGATTCAGTTAAACTGAGGTATCGCTAATAATTCATGCCCTGCAAATGGGTATTTAAGGACAGTATGCAGAAAAACCCGATGATTGAGCAGCTCATTGAGGCTCAACTCAACTTTTTAGATCAGCAATTTTCGCAGTCTGAAACAGTTGCAACCGAGTTTACCCAGTTTTATCAGTGGTTTCGTAAACAGCCTTTACAACAGATTTGGACTTTTGAACAAATCAATGCTTTGCTGCAAAAGCAGATCTTAAATACTCAAGCTACTCAGTTTTTAATTGAGCAGATTGCCGAACATATTAAGTTTGCGCTAATTCATCCAGCGAATGATCAAACAACCATTGCTGAAATTATTCCTGTGTTAACGATTGATAAAATTGCGCAATATGTTGCAAGTAAACAAGGTCATCGTCAGCGTTTGATTCACACCATGGTCAACAACCCTGCTTTTTCAGCCATGATTAGCCAACTGATTCAGCATGCGATACAAGATTATCTAGACAACTCTGTGATTGCCAAATCTGTGCCCGGCGTCTCTCGCTTTATGAAGATGGGTAAATCGGTTTTAGAAAACGTTACAGACACCAATCTTGACAATGCCATCACGAAGTATTTGCAAAAGAATATTTTGAAATTAAGTCAGATGAGTGAATCTGTACTCAATCAGCATTTTGATGACAATAAGCTTTATCATTTTCAAGCCAACTTATGGCATAAAATTAAGACGATGCCTGTTTCTGTCTTAAAAAACTATATTGAAGTTCAAGATTTACCTCAAACCGTCGGTTTAGGGCATGAAATTTGGGACTTTATGCGTCAGTCTGATTATATGAAACAGCAAGTGCATGATGGCGTGTATGCTTGGTACATACGTAATCAGGAACGTCCATTTGATTTATTGCTACGTGACTTAAATATTGATGAAGCTTTGGTTCAACATGAACTTAACAATTTATTAAACCCGATTATTCAAAAAATGATTGGTTCAGGCTATTTGCGTGAGCGTTCACGTCATTATTTAGAACAGTTCTATTATGCTGATGAGACGTTAAAAATATTAGGTATTGTATCTTAAAGTTATCAAAATAAAAAAGCCGCGACTGCGGCTTTTTTTATTTATCAACAGCTGTTCCATATTTTGCTAAACATCGCCAAACCAGTTGCTGTTTTTGCATCCATCCATTCATTGGTTGTGCAAATGAAGACTCAGTTTCGAGATTAACTGGACGGATTTATAAGGTCAAAAAGTACCTTAAATAGTCATTTTCTTTACGTTGTTTCAAAGTAATTAACAGATTTGATATCATTTGCTAATGTGTAAATTGGGATATAACAGATCTGTACCATAAACATCGTGCAACTGATTAATAAAAAATCAACGAATTTGAAAATGTAAATAGCCCAAAAGTGTGGGCTATTTAAACTTAGTAAAAATTAGAAACGAGCTGTAAAACCTAAATAGTATTCAGCTGGATTACTTGTACCATCTCCACCTGCATCAATACTAACACCGCCAATGTTTTTAACCCCACTTCTAAAAGTTAGATAATCATTAACTTCATAATTCGCACCAACATCCATTGTGGTATATGCTTTTGCATATGTCGCAGATGAATCTGCAGCTTGCAGCGCCTGTTTACCTAGATACTGAACATTAGTATGTAAATTTAATTTATCAGTAACATCCCAATAAAGTGCACCATTAAGTGTGAGTTCAGGCGTTGCCAATAATGTAGCACCTGTTTCTAAGTTTTTAGATTCAATCATATAAGTCGCATTACCACTCATACGAACTACATCACTTAATGGGAATTTGTAAGTTACCTCTATACCACTTGTACGTGCCTTTTCGACATTCTGTTGCATTGTATAGAATTGATTTCCATATCTTGCATAACGTAAGTTTTGCATTAGATCATTAATATCACTGCGGAAATATGTCATATCTACAGCATATCCACCCTCAGCATAACCAAAACCTACTTCGTAGTTTGTACTAGTTTCAGGCTCTAAATCTGGATTCCCCAGCATATTACATACATGGCCTGCTGATGCCCCCCCCCAATCCGAGAATACTTTACATCCATTACCTCTCGAACCTGTACTTGATGTTGCTGAACGCTCTTTAAGGTTTGGTGCACGGAAACTACGTGACACACCACCTTTTACTGTCCAAATATTAGTTGGATGATAGACCAAATAACCACGAGGAGAGAAGTTGAGATCAAAATCATCATACTGATCTAAACGTCCACCCAAGGTTAAAATCAGATTTTCTTGTAAATGGATTTGATCTTCAGCAAAAAGCGACCAAGAATATGCATTTGGTGATAAATCTGCAGTTAATGTTTCCCCTGTATCAACATCAACATTAATATTACCAATGTTGCTAGCATTAGAAACTTCTTCATATTTGTACTGTGCACCCACAGTTAAATCATTTTTAAAACCCGCGATTTGTAAAGGTTTAGTAGCTTTCAAATCTAATACGGCTTCGGTAGCTTTAGTATCTCCAATATTAGCTTTTGAAGTCGCAAATTCATCTTTATTTTCAATTTCGTTATAATAAAGATCAGCATAAGTTTTTAGCTCATTTTTGAATGTACCAGCATAACCAATGCCAAATCCTTGTCTTTCCATTTCATATGCAAATTGATCCGCACCACCTTCAACAACATCCGGTTCTTCTTTACCCCATGACGCATCTATATTGAAAGTATGTGTATCATTAGGAGCCCAAGTAAGACGACCATTTACAGTATCATTTATTGCACCTGAAGTACCTGTAGTTGAATTATCTCCTTCACGATCTGTACGATTTACACCAAATCTAAAACCTAAGGTATCTGTTAAAGGCCCAGCTAAAGTCGCACCATAAGTGACTGTATTACCACGTGTACTCGTATCAGGCTTGGTGTAGTCTAGATTTACAGAACCTGATAGTTGTGATGGAACTTTTTTAGTGATGATATTAATTACACCACCAACAGCTTCAGAACCATACAGCGTTGACATTGAACCACGAATCACTTCAATTCGCTCAATCATGTCAGGTGTAATCCAGTTTAAATCTTGATCCACACGATCAGGGCGGTGGCCTAAAAGTGACTGATTTCCTACTCTCTTACCATCAACCAATATTAATGTGTATTTGTCAGGCATTCCTCGAAATGTAATTTTTGAGCCAGAACCTGAGTTTTTAAAACCACCAGTTACACCAGGTAAGTCACTTAATACTTCTGCTAAATTACTAAAAGGCTTTCGCTTTAAATCTTCGCTTGTAACAACACTAATTGAAGCAGGAGCATCCTTTACATTTACTTGAGAACCACTTGCAGAAACAACGATGGTCTCCATTTTAACTACAGATTCATCGACTGTTTCTGCTGGTACTTCATTCGCATGAGTTAAGCTAACCATGGCACTTAAAACTGAAAGTGTCAGTGCAGAGCGCAGTATTTTATTCGTCATTGGTGTTTCCAAATACTTAATTTATGGATAAATATTGAATGTTATGTTGCGCATTGTAACTAACAAAAATAATATTGCAACTAATTTTAATAATCATTCTCATTAACAAATAGGAAATTACTGATTCCCTAAGTAAAAACCAATTTTTCTATGCTTTGTACAAAGTTGTCCTATTTATTTTTTGTTCAGTTCCAAAAACTTTGGGCAAAAAAAAACCGCATAAAGCGGCTTTTCTTCACGAATGCTTATTTAAAATAAGCACCCTCAGACTGACTATGGTCTGTTTGGTCAACAACACGCATCAATTCAGGTACATGCTGTTTTAAAGTTGTTTCAACGCCTTGTTTAAGCGTTAAATCAATAGAAGAACAACCTTGGCAACCACCACCAAATTTAAGTACGGCAGTTAAACCATGCTCTTCATCTTCAACAACTTCAACCAATGCACAGTTACCACCGTGACCCGCTAAACCTGGATTAATCTCAGACTGAAGTACGTAAGTAATACGTTCTTCCACAGATGCATCAGGGCCAACACGCGGCACTTTAGAGTTTGGTGCACGGAAAGTCAGCTGACCACCAAAACGGTCTTTATTGTAATCAATAACAGCATCTAACAAATATGGAATAGATGGTGCATCGACATAGGCAGGGAAATCTGGGTATTCCTGTTTATAGTCTGTCGGTACAACTTCTTCAGGTGCACTGTAAGCCATACAACATTCAGCACGCGGCGTCCCCGGATTTTCCACAAAAACTCGAACACCAATACCTGGTGTGTTTTGTTTATCCAAAAGATCCTTCAAATACTCTTGAGCAGTTGGTGTGATCAATAGGTTTGGAATTTCTTCAGCAACTGCTGTGCTGTTGTTCTCAGTCGACATGACAATATTTCCTCAAGCTGAAGCGGCTATTTTAGCTTAAGATGCGGTGCATTACGAAAAAATCAACTAAAATTGTCGGAATTATTCTGAAAGTTCACGCTTTCACACTTTTTAATGGCATTATTAAAGACAAATTTTAACAAGTAGAATAGCCATTTATGTTGGGATTACCATTTAACCACACTGTGACAATTATTCTGATTACTGTGGTCATTTCCCTTATTGCCTTTTCAAATCAGAAAGTCATGAATCGTCTGTTATTTTGGCCACCTGCGCTACAACGTGGTGAATATGATCGATTTATCAGCCACGGCTTTATTCATGCTGACGGTGCTCACCTTCTATTTAACATGATTACCCTATTCTTCTTTGGCTCTGTCATTGAAAGTTTTTATCGCCAATACTTTTTTGACATGGGTTTTGTGCTGTTCTATTTAGGTGGTTTGATTGCAGCCATTATTCCGAGCTATTTAAAACATAAACATGATACACATTGGGCTAGTTTAGGTGCTTCAGGGGCGGTTTCTGCTGTGCTATTTGCCTATATCTTGTTTGAACCATGGAAATTAATCTTTGTATTCTTCATTCCTGTTCCCGCGATCATCTTCGCGGTACTGTACGTAGCTTATAGCATTTGGTCTGGCAAACGTGGCAACAGTAATATTAACCACAGTGCACATTTGTGGGGAGCGGCATATGGTATCGTCATGACGATTATTCTAGAGCCAAAGTTAATCCCTCATTTCTTAAACAAACTTTTAGATATTCCGTTTTAAAATAGAATATTAGCGCTCAAACAAAAAAGGATTCTAGTTTTAGAATCCTTTTTTATTATATCTTTTAAATCATCATTTAACTTTTAAACATCCATAGGTTGTAATAGCTCACCATGTTCAAAATGCCAAGTTTTTTGATAGGCAGAAACAAAGTTGGCAATAAAAATGGGTGCACGATCAATCGGTGACTTATCCTTAAAATGTCCGTATTGTTTAGCCCAATCATAACAACTCTGATCAAGTGGATATTCGGTAAGAATCCCACAGACGAAATTTTTTTGTATCCAAGCCTGTGCAAGATCAAAACTCGAAAAAACTGCACTCGCAAAGCCAGGGCGCATGGCATTGAATATATAAACTTTGTTCGACACAATTATGCCCCCATTTTTCTCTTTATTCACACCTCAATAATAAGTGTGACACATATCACACTTAAATACATTTTCTGTAATTTGACCCGAATTATTCGTAACAAAACCTTAATCTTAGAAGCGTATTTAACACGACTTAAATAAGTAATTACTTCAACTGAGTCATGAACCAATAAAATTAGTGATCGCTTATTTCAAATGTATACACAACACACGCATGCTGTAATTTAGGCTATAAATGAATAATAAAAAGGAATGTTCAAATGAAAAAAATCACAATGATTGTTGGGCTGCTTTGTTTTGAGTTTTCTATCTGCCTGAGCAGTTCATACTCGTGAAGGGAGCATTGTCATAGACCCTGATCGTAGCAAATAGCCACACTGGAATGGTGAATTTCGTCCACTTGGACAAGCCAAAAAAGACAATGTTAATTCCGTACCTTTGTAACAAGAAGGCTTTCTTAATAGAAGGCTTTTTCAAGTTTAAGTACTTAGGTTATTTCAAAAATACGTCATGATTCATGTTAATTCATACAATTTTGGCAGTTTATGCCACCTGAGTTTTTAAATTGGCATAGATAATGTATACATCTGTATATTAATGACAACGTCAGGTGAGATATTTTGCATGTCCAGTTCTCTTGAAGGTCTTCAGTTCCCTATTTCGTCTGCTACTCAAAAACCAAGTAGCTCCAAAACCGGTCGTGAAATTATTGCAGAGGCTTTAGCTTCTGTAGATCACCAAAGCTCTGTACGTGCAAAACAGGAAAAAAACTGGCGTAAGAAATATCCTGAATATTTTAAAGCCTTGGTTGAACAAGGTATTCAAAGTCCGGAAGCTGCATTGAGTATTGCATCCAACGGTTTAAATAAAGCCAAACATAGTTTTAACTTTTATCGTGATCAAGAAAAATTTTCCCTAGATGAAATGATGAATTTACCTATTCAACCTCTGCACACCATTAAACTTAAAGGTGAAAGTAATGCAGTTCCCGAATGGTATGTACCCTATCACGGACAAAAACTACAAGGCGATGCTCTACTTCAACAAATCCAAAAATGGCAAGATGCTGGTGTCGTTGAACCAAGTCATGCGGATGCTCTACGCGAAGCGGTGGCGCACCCAGAATGGTTTGACCTTTCAGATCGTACCATGGTGCTATTTGGTGCAGCCTCAGAAGCTGGCCCACTGACCTGGCTTGCCAAGTGGAAAGCCAATATTGTCGCTATTGATCTTAATAATGAACGAGTATGGGATCGTATTTTAAATACTATTCAAGAAGGCAATGCAACGTTATACGCCCCTAGTCTTGAAGCGCTCAGTGCAGACACACCTATTCAGGAACTGAAACAAAAATTAGGTGCTAATTTACTGACACATATCCCTGAAATTGCGCAGTGGCTTGCACAAAATGAACATCAACTTGACTTGGCTGCTATTGCTTATTTAGATGGTGAAAAACATGTGCGTGTAGCAATGGCCATGGACAGTATTATGGATTATGTCAGCCAACAAAAAGCCGAAACGAGCCTTATGTTTATGTGCACACCAACAGATGTATATGCTGTTCCTAAAGAGATCGTGGATGCTGCACAAGATAAATATCAAGCACGTGGCAAAGTTCAAAAATTATTAACTCAAAGTGTTGCTAAGATTTCTGCACAGCACTTTTTTAAACAAAATAATAACCAAACGACTTTAGCTGAAAATGGAAAATCTTACGGAATTGCCGACTGTTTAGTGGTTGAACAAGGCCCCAACTATGCACTTGCGAAACGAATTCAACAATGGCGTGCAACCGTTGCTCGCCATCAAGGTCAACGTGTAAGTATTAATATTGCACCCTCTACCACAACACGCTCAGTCACAAAGAATCCATTATTAAAAGCCGCATTTAATGGTGCCAAACTGTTTGATGTTGAGTCATTTAATCCTGAAACGACCAATGCCTTGATGGCTGCGCTGTGGATTCATGATTTACGTAATCCTTCATCTGTGGCAAACCCAGAAACACCACTAGATCATCCACTTGAGCTGATAATGTCTGGTGCCAATCACGGCGGCTTGTGGCGTGTAGCCTATCTCGCACGTACCGCATTACCATTTGCTGCACTCTATGGCTTCGCCAATGACAAACTGCCTTTGGACAAAATGCTTGGTAAATTAAAGAAATAAATAGCGAAAATCCTTCATTTGAAATTTGTATTTATAAAAGTGCTCAACATGCTTTCTTAACGTGCTAAACAATAATGGTTAGCACTATTTACCAAACTTTAAAGCATAAAAAAACGCTGCGATTGCAGCGTTTTTTATATTGAAAACATCTTAGAAAACTTTCAAGAACAACCAGTATAAGCAGCCTGATAAACAAATGGTTGCTGGTAGTGTGAAAATCCACGCTGAAAGAATAGTTTTCACTGTATTAAAGTTCAAACCTGATTTGTTCGCAACCATGGTACCTGCTACAGCAGAGTTCAATACGTGTGTAGTTGACACTGGCATACCAAAACCATCAGCCGCTGCAATTGTAGACATTGCTACAAGCTCTGCAGACATACCTTGACCATAGGTCATATGGTTTTTACCAATTCGCTCGCCCACAGTCACAACAATACGCTTCCAACCCACCATTGTTCCTAGACCAAGTGCAAGTGCAACCGCAACTTTCACCCAAGTTGGGATGTATTGAAGGAAGGAATCTAAATTGCTACGGTATTCTTTAACAGTCTTCTCTTGTGCTTCTGCCATTGCTGGAAGTTGCTCAGATTTATCAAGACGTTTAAAAGCCGTCGTACTTAAATACATGTCATTACGGATTGAAGATACTTCTTGTTCAGGAATATCTTTTAAGTCGCCATATTGACCAACACGCTCACCTAGGTGATCCGTCATACTTGCTAAAGCAGGGACAACATCAGGTGTAATTTCTTTGGTTTGAATGTATTTTGTTAATATGTCACGCGCTTTTTCATCCGCAATTTCATCATGATTTGGATAAATTGCAGTTGCAGTTTGCGCCGATAATTGATGGAAAGATTGGATGTGTTGATTGTCGAGGTTTTTATTTAGCGAGTAAGCTAAAGGTACACAACCGATCAAAATCAACATGATTAAACCCATGCCTTTTTGACCATCGTTTGAACCGTGCGCGAAACTTACACCAGTACAAGTAAAGATCAGAATTGCGCGGATTAATGGTGGCGGTGGTTTATTACCTTCAGGTGGCTGAAAGAGTTCAAGCTGTTTGCTGAAGATTTTTTTCACCAATAGGAACACAACTGCTGCGAAAGCAAAGCCAATCAGTGGTGAAAACAGTAATGCTTTACCCACTTTCATCACTTGTTCCATATCCACGCCGCTAGCACCACCTGCATTTAACAGATAGTTCATGATGCCCACACCTAAGATAGAACCAATCAGTGTATGAGAGCTAGATGCTGGAATACCTAAGAACCACGTACCTAAATTCCAAAGAATCGCGGCAATAAGCATGGCAAATACCATGGCAAAGCCTGCACCAGAACCGACGTTCATAATCAATTCGACTGGTAGCAAAGCAATGATACCGTAAGCAACTGCACCACTTGCCACCATTACACCTAGGAAGTTACAAAAACCTGCCCACATCACAGCAACAGGTGCAGATAAAGCATTGGTATAAATAACAGTGGCTACAGCATTGGCTGTATCGTGGAAACCATTCACGAATTCAAAGCCAAGTGCGATGAATAAGGCAGTGCCCAGTAAAATCATGGAATAAAGACTTAAAGGCGGAACGTGTGCCAAGTCGGCAGTGACCTGAAAGCCAATATAGATTAACGTTGAAATGATCAACGTCAGGAACACCGGCATAAAGAATTTCGGTGTTGGCACATGAACATTCGTCGACTTTGTTGCTGTCGACGTGTGCGCTGAATCTACGGGAGTTTGTTTAGAATTCATGCAGGCAAGAATAGAGGATTTTAGAATCCCCATATTGTTCAATTTAATTATGACAATTATATGACAAAGTGGTGTCATATAAAGCAATATTTCATGCTTTATTTGTATTTGCTCGTCTGAAAAAACCAACCAAAATACTATGTATTCGCAAAATAATTCAAATACTTATCATCAATTTTAAAAGTTGATTTTAGTTTGAAACCCAATGTTTCAATAACAATATGGCCTTGTCATATTTCTTGTCATCATTGTCCTAGCTGTCGATTATTTTTCAATCATGCCTTAGGTATATGACAAATTTATGAAGCTTTCCAAATATTTACTCTAAACACAACGCAATCAAATACGTGTGTTTTTTCAACAATCTGATATTAACGGCTCATTCGAACCGATTGAATATCAATAAAACTGCATTGAATTCTGTTAATATATTTGCCGATTTTATATTCCATCGGATTGGGGTTATTTATGTCCACGCTTGCCACCCTAAAAGAGCTGCTAGCTCAACGTATTCTGATTATCGACGGTGCCATGGGTACCATGATTCAGCGTCATAAACTCGAAGAAGCTGACTACCGTGGTGAGCGTTTTGCGGACTGGGCTTCTGACCTCAAAGGCAATAATGACCTTTTAGTCTTAACACAACCTCAAATCATTCAAGGTATTCATGAAGCTTATCTTGATGCGGGTGCAGACATTATCGAAACCAACAGCTTTAACGGCACACGTGTTTCAATGTCTGACTACCACATGGAAGATCTTGTTCCTGAGATTAACCGTGAAGCAGCACGTATTGCCAAAGAAGCCTGCAAAAAATATTCAACGCCAGAAAAACCGCGTTTTGTTGCAGGTGTACTCGGGCCAACATCACGTACCTGCTCAATTTCACCCAATGTAAATGACCCTGCGTTCCGTAACATCACCTTTGATGCACTGAAAGAAAACTATATTGAAGCTGCACATGCCCTGATCGAAGGTGGTGCGGACATTCTCCTGATTGAGACAGTATTTGATACATTAAACTGTAAAGCAGCAATCTTTGCAGTGAAAGAAGTCTTCAACCAAATTGGCTACGAATTGCCATTGATGATTTCAGGCACCATTACCGATGCCTCAGGTCGTACATTAACAGGCCAAACCGCAGAGGCGTTCTGGAACTCTGTTCGTCACGGCGACTTGCTATCAATTGGTTTCAACTGTGCCTTGGGTGCAGATGCCATGCGTCCGCACGTCAAAACCATTGCTGACGTTGCTGATACTTTTGTTTCAGCCCATCCAAACGCAGGCTTGCCAAATGCCTTCGGTGGATATGATGAAACCCCTGAAGAAACAGCTGCCTTTATTAAAGAATTTGCTGAAAGCGGTTTGATTAACATTACCGGTGGTTGTTGTGGTACAACGCCTGATCACATCCGCGCAATTTACAATGCAGTTAAAGACATTACACCGCGCCAAGTACCTGAAACAAAACCTGCGTGTCGTTTAAGTGGTTTAGAGCCATTTAACATCACTGAAGAATCACTTTTTGTGAACGTGGGTGAACGTACCAACGTAACAGGTTCTAAAAAATTCTTACGCTTAATCCGTGAAGAAAACTTTGCAGAAGCACTCGATGTTGCACAGCAGCAAGTTGAAGCCGGCGCGCAAATCATCGACATCAACATGGATGAAGGCATGCTCGATTCAGAAGGTGCGATGGTGCACTTCCTGAATCTTGTCGCTTCTGAGCCTGAAATTTCACGTGTGCCTATCATGATTGACTCATCAAAATGGGAAATCATTGAGGCAGGCTTAAAATGTGTACAAGGTAAAGCGGTTGTTAACTCAATTTCCTTGAAAGAAGGTTATGACGAGTTTGTACACAAAGCGCGTCTATGCCGCCAGTACGGTGCTGCTGTTATTGTCATGGCATTTGATGAAAAAGGTCAGGCCGATACCGCTGAACGTAAACGTGAAATCTGTAAACGTTCTTACGATGTACTTGTGAATGAAGTTGGCTTCCCTGCTGAAGACATCATTTTTGACCCGAACGTGTTTGCTGTTGCAACGGGTATTGAAGAACACAACAACTATGCTGTGGACTTTATTGAAGCAACAGGTTGGATTAAACAAAACTTACCACATGCGATGATTTCAGGTGGTGTGTCTAACGTATCGTTCTCCTTCCGTGGTAATGAACCTGTACGTGAAGCGATTCACTCTGTGTTCCTTTATCATGCCATCAAGCAAGGCATGACCATGGGTATCGTCAACGCAGGTCAAATGGCGATTTATGATGATATCGATCCTGAGCTAAAAGCTGCAGTTGAAGATGTGATCTTGAACCAAAATCAAGGTGAAAGTCAGCACGATGCAACGGAAAAGCTACTTGAAGTGGCTGAAAAATACCGCGGTCAAGGCGCTGCGCAAAAACAAGTAGAAAACTTGGAATGGCGTGAACTTCCAGTTGAAAAACGTCTTGAACATGCGCTTGTTAAAGGCATCACCACATTCATTGATGAAGATACTGAAGAAGCACGTCTGAAAGCTAAACGTCCTTTAGATGTAATTGAAGGCCCACTCATGGACGGCATGAACGTGGTGGGTGATTTGTTCGGTTCGGGCAAAATGTTCCTACCACAGGTAGTAAAATCTGCACGTGTAATGAAACAAGCTGTTGCATGGTTGAACCCGTTCATTGAAGCTGAAAAGTCTGGCGGTCAATCTAAAGGTAAAGTCTTGATGGCGACCGTAAAAGGTGACGTCCATGACATCGGTAAAAATATCGTAGGCGTAGTGTTAGGCTGTAACGGCTATGACATCATCGACCTTGGGGTGATGGTGCCTTGCGAGAAGATTTTGCAAACTGCGATTGATGAAAAAGTTGATATCATCGGTCTCTCAGGTCTGATCACACCGTCTTTAGATGAAATGGTGTTTGTTGCCAAAGAAATGCAACGTAAAGGCTTTAATGTTCCGCTGATGATTGGCGGTGCAACCACATCTAAAGCGCATACTGCAGTAAAAATTGATCCGCAATATTCAAATGATGCGGTGATTTATGTTGCCGATGCATCTCGTGCGGTGGGTGTAGCAACAACTTTACTTTCTAAAGAAATGAAACCGAAGTTTGTTGAGGACACACGTGCTGAATATGAAAAAGTCCGTGAGCGTATTGCCAATAAACAGCCTAAAGCAGCCAAACTGACTTATGCTGAATCAGTAGAAAATGGCTTAAAAATTGACTTTGCTGCCAATGCGCCTGTGAAGCCAAACTTTATTGGTACACAAACCCTAACCAATTATCCATTAGACACTTTGGTTGAGTATTTTGACTGGACACCGTTCTTTATCTCTTGGAGCTTAGCGGGTAAATTCCCTGCTATCTTAACGGATGAAGTTGTAGGTGAAGCAGCGACTGACTTGTATGAACAAGCACAGACCATGCTGAAAGATATTATCGACAACAAACGTTTTGATGCTCGTGCTGTGTTTGGTATTTACCCTGCAAATCGTTCAGCAGCGGATTCGGTTGAAGTGTATAGCGAAGATGGTCAATCGGTTACGCATACCTTCCATCACATTCGTCAACAGTCTGACAAAGTGACAGGTAAACCAAACTTGTCATTAGCGGACTTTGTTGCGCCTAAAGGTGTCGCAGAAGACTACTTGGGCGGTTTCACTGTATCCATCTTTGGTGCGGAAGAAATGGCCAATGAGTACAAAGCCAAAGGCGATGACTACTCTGCAATTTTGGCTCAATCTTTGGGTGACCGTTTTGCTGAAGCTT
The DNA here is from genome assembly GCF_013420285.1 of Acinetobacter sp. YH01019. Classification (NCBI taxonomy): domain Bacteria; kingdom Pseudomonadati; phylum Pseudomonadota; class Gammaproteobacteria; order Moraxellales; family Moraxellaceae; genus Acinetobacter; species Acinetobacter sp. YH01019. The sequence continues at coordinate 791 of NZ_VOYM01000027.1, read as the reverse complement.
TTGCGGAGCATTTGCATGAGCGCATCCGTAAAGAGTTCTGGGGCAACCAAGCATCTGAAACTTTAAGCAATGAAGAGTTGATTAAAGAGAAGTATGTGGGCATCCGTCCTGCACCGGGTTATCCTGCTTGCCCTGAGCATTCTGAAAAAGCGCCATTGTTTGACTGGTTAGGCTCTACCGACAAGATTGGTACGCAATTGACCACTAGCTTTGCAATGTGGCCACCTTCATCTGTCAGCGGTTTCTACTATGCCAACCCTGAAAGCCAATACTTTAACGTGGGTAAAATCGCAGGCGATCAGCTTGAGGATTATGCGAAGCGTAAAGGTTGGACTTTAGATGAGGCGAAGCGTTGGTTAGCGCCGAATTTGGACGATTCTGTAGTTTAAGGCAATCATGTGAGGTGGTGTAAGACACCACCTCTTCTTTAGGTATATTATGAAATTAGAAGAACTACAAAAAAATTTAACCCAAGAACATACCTACTCTTTTATTTACAGAATGTATTTTGAAATAGAGACGAATTCCAAGTATTTTCCGTTCAAAAGAATAGGGATTATTATTAGTCTTACTATCTTTCTCGTTATATTTTCTAATTTTATTCCTTTACCAAAACGGCTTTGTTGCACAAAGATTTGAAATGCAAAGCGCCCCTAATTGAGCTAAATTTAAGGCGTAACTTGGGTAAGTGGTCGACCTAATTCCGTAAATCTGTTAAGAACTGCTACACGTGCATGGATCTCATTCACTTGGCTATCAAAACTCCTTGCACTGAGTTTATCTCCTAATAA
>NZ_VOYM01000026.1:0-39316 GCF_013420285.1 Acinetobacter sp. YH01019 | reverse complement strand
GAGATCCATGCACGTGTAGCAGTTCTTAACAGATTTACGGAATTAGGTCGACCACTTACCCAAGTTACGCCTTAAATTTGGCTCAATTAGGGGCGCTTTGCATTTCAAATCTTTGTGCAACAAAGCCTCTCTACATTGAACTCTGCCAGCCCAAACATACTGGTGAATATTCCAGCAAAATAATAACCAATTTTAATTAAATGCGCAAATTTCGCATTTTATATCTTTATGGCTTTTGTTCTTCTTGTTTTTAAAATTAATGTAGCTATACACGTAGCAAAAAAAACAGGCCGAAGCCTGTCCTTTTAGTATTTACAATCTATTTTAATCTTCTGGATATTCAAAACGATAACCAACGCCATATACGGCTTGAATCCACTCATGACGGTTGCCGGTTTCCGCAGCATCTGAAATCTTACGACGTAAATTTTTAATATGACTATCAATCACACGGTCAGCCACTTCAAAACTTTCTGGGTTAATATGATCAAGCAATTGCGCACGTGAATACACCTGCCCTACATGCTCTAAAAACAACTCTAGTAAACGAAACTCTGTTGGCGTTAAGCTCAACGCTTTTTGTTGATACCAAATACGCTGCTGTGCTTTGTCCATACGGAATAAATCATTGGCCTCAGGTTCAGCTTTGCGATCTAAACGGCGCAGAACTGCTTGTACACGTGCCACCAATTCTTTCGGGCTAAATGGCTTACAGACGTAATCATCAGCACCCATATTCAACCCCAACACACGGTCGATTTCTTCAGTTCGTGCAGTCACCATAATAATTGGCAGATCAGACTGCTCACGAACTTTACGGCAAATGGTTAAGCCATCCATACGCGGCACCATCAAATCCAAAATCATTAAACTGGGTTTACGCTGCGTGAAACTCTCATAAGCATCTTGCCCATCATGAAACATGCTGACTTCAAAGCCTGCTGCTTCTAGATAATCCCGCACCAACTGTGCAAGTTCTACTTCATCTTCAACCAACATGATATGTTTCATGCATGCTTCCTTTTATTGTTTCATCTGTTTTGGGAAGGTTAATTTGCAGCGCAAACCACCCAATGGAGAATGATCAAAGCTCAATTCTCCACCTAATGCTCTAGCAATTTTAACTGACAATGCTAAGCCTAATCCTGTTCCACCTGTGGCGCGTGTACGCGAATCATCCACTCGGTAAAAACGTTCACCCAAACGAGCCAATTGCTCATCGGTTAGGCCAAATGGGCTGTCATCAACATATACCGTCCACTGTTGATCATCTTGTTCAGTATGCACATGTACTTCACCACCGGCTTCAGTATAGCGAATACTATTACCTAGCAAGTTGACCATAATCTGTTTAAAACGGTCTATATCTAATTGTAATGTTGAGCCGTCACCTGAAGCGGTAATTTTCAGTTGTGCTTTTTCAAATTTCGGTTTAAAGCTTTCGACTTCCTGCACAATGACATCCCACGGATTAATCGTAGTGAGATAACAATTTAATTGCTGTGCCTCAGCTTGCGCCAAATCAGCCAAATCTTTGGTCAATTTTTTCAGACTACTGACTTGATTCAACATCGAAGCAAAATGTTCAGGCGTTGGTTTGCGGATGCCATCTTGCATCGCTTCAATCTGTGCCTGTAATACTGCTAAAGGTGTTTTTAATTCATGTGAAGTATCCGCCACCCATTGACGACGTGAAGTTTCATGCTGATCTAGAATAACCGCTAATTCATTCAGTTCATTGGACAAATCACCTAATTCATCATTACGATTCACCGCAACTTGATACTGATAATTACCTTTGGTTAATTCACGTGTCCCCATCAACAAACGTTGAATCGGTTTTTTGAAATAGGTCGCTAAAAGCAAAGCTGCAATCAAACTGGCAATAAACGTCAGCGCATAGACCAATAATAAATAGCGCGTTTGCTTACTAAAGAAATTAATACTTAGGGCATCATCTTGTTCTAATACAGGTTTTAACCCGAGATATCCAACAACTTCATTATTCACCATAATTGGCCGATATGAAATTTCCTCATCTGTAGGCTCACCCACCACAAACTGACGGTTTGCATCATATAAAGATAAGCGTGAACTTAGCCCCAATCGATCTGGCATCGAAATAAACTGCTTTTTGGTCGTTGCAGGTCTTTCAACAACTTGTGACTGCGTAGATTGATTTTCCTTTTTTTGTTCCGCAGAGCGGTACATATTTTGATTTGAACTTAATGGAAACTTTAAACCTTCAAAAGGTTGAAATGCTGAAGGTAAATTCTTTTCGAGCCAATAAAGTTCTTGGGCTTTTTCTTCCGCAGTTTGTCTAGGATCAGCCAACATCGCTGTAGAATTTACTAAATTATGATCCTGAAAATAGCGCTGTTGCAGCGCAATGTCATATTGACGACGTAACCACCAGCGTGACAAACGGTCATAATCATCAGGTGCTGCCTTACCTTCAATTTGCAGAATTTGCGCCTGTATCGCATTACCCCAATCGTGATACAGCGCATAGACATCGGCTAAATTTTCGATGACATGATCAAGTTTTTGCATCTCGACATCGGCCACATATTTGGTGAAATTACGCTGCATGTTCCAATGCAACACACCTAAACTGACTGTCGTAATGACGAGCGTCGTCAACAACACAGTAAGAAATAAGCGTAAGGCAATCGGGACACGACGGATTTTCAAAAGAGAACTCTCATTTTTCTTCTATATTCATTATTGTAGCGAACAGCGAAGTAAAAAACTCTCCATTGTTTCTACATCTTTATTATTTAATCTTTAACCATCAAGTAAACACATGATCTACTGAGGTAAAGATAATGAATAATATGACAAAAATGGCTTTAGTCGGTGCAAGCGTATTGAGCATGGGCGCATTAACGGCATGCCAATCAACATCTACACCAAAAGATGCTGAACATGGTCGTATGATGAAACAACATCACGGTGATCAAGATCGCCGTATGTCTCCAGAACAACGTGAGCATTTTAAAAAAATGCGTATTGAACAGCGTCAAGTCTTTGCAGAAATGCAAAAAGCTTGTGATGGTAAAGCTGTTGGCAGCGCAGTACAGGTTAAAGCCGGTGACAAAGCGATTGATGGCACATGTACCATGACGTTCAATGCTGATCGCAAAGCCATGAAGCAAGAAATGAAAAATGCACGTGGCGAACATAAACCAATGCGGGGCGGTGAGCACCGTCCAATGCGTGGTGAGATGCAACGCGGTGAGCCATTGACTGATGCAAAACGTGCAGAGCTGACTAAACAGTTTGATCAGCGTTTAGCAGAACGCCAAGCCAAACAACAAGCGATTCTGAAAGCATGCCAAGGCAAAACCGATGGCAGCGCGGTTGCGATTAAAGTTGGCGAACAGCAGATCAATGGTCAATGTAAAGTGCGTTTCCAACCCAAAGCCCCTGTTGCACCAACAACTGCACCTGTAAAATAAGCATTCACAACTGATCTATTCATTTCTCAGAAAAAAGGCACTCATAAGAGTGCCTTTTTGTTGGACATATATTTTTACGCTTTTTGACTATTTGTGTCATTCAAAATTCGCTAAAACTGTTTACACTCAATACACTTAGCATTTTCAAGGTATAAATCTTTGACTTTACAGTCACTAACTTATACACCTCAAATGCTTGTACCTGATAAGAAGATGTTGCACGATTAGAACCATTCCAATACGTGTCATTGAAGACACGTTCAAATGTTTATTTAGGATTATTAACGCTGGTAGAAACCAGTATTGAGGAAAACGATATGCCACAATACAAAGCGCCTTTACGTGATATGCAATTCGTTCTGCATGAACTTTTAAAAGCAGAAGATCACTATGCACAACTGCCTGCATTTTCTGACACCGTAAGTCGTGAGTTGGTTGACCAATATCTAGAAGCTGCTGCTGACTTCTGTGAAAATGAACTTTCTCCTCTTAACCAAGTCGGCGACCGTGAAGGTTGTACTTGGAATGATGGCGTTGTAACAACACCAACTGGTTTTAAAGAAGCGTATCAAAAATATATCGAACTTGGTTTCCCATCTTTGTCTGCTGAAGAACAGTATGGCGGTCAAGGTCTACCTGTTTCACTAGGTAACATCATTTCTGAAATGGTGGGTACGTCGAACTGGGCTTGGGGTATGTATCCTGGTCTATCTCATGGTGCTGTACGTACTTTAGAACACCACGGTTCACAAGAACAAAAAGACGCTTACCTGCCTAAACTTGTTTCAGGTGAATGGACAGGTACGATGTGCTTAACAGAATCTCATGCAGGTTCTGACTTAGGTATTATCCGTTCTAAAGCTGAACCACAAGCAGATGGCAGCTATGCAATTTCTGGCGAGAAAATCTTTATCTCTGCTGGTGAACACGACATGGCTGAAAACATCATCCATATCGTACTTGCTCGTCTTCCAGGTGCACCAAAAGGCACGAAAGGTATTTCATTATTCATCGTTCCTAAGTTCAACCTCAATGCTGACGGCACTGTAGGCGAACGCAATGCGGTACGTTGTGGTTCGATTGAACACAAAATGGGTATCCATGGTAACGCAACTTGTGTCATCAACTTTGATAATGCAAAAGGCTTCTTGATTGGCCCTGAAAACCGTGGTCTAAACTGCATGTTCACATTCATGAACACTGCACGTATCGGTACTGCTGTACAAGGCCTTTCAGCTTCTGAAGGCGCTTTCCAAGGTGCGCTTGCTTACGCAAAAGACCGTTTGGCAATGCGTTCACTTTCAGGCCCTAAAGCACCTGAAAAAGAAGCAGATCCAATTATCGTTCACCCTGCTGTACGCAACATGCTCATGACGCAAAAATCATTTGCTGAAGCTGGTCGTGCTCTGGTTTACTTATTGTCTTTCCATGCCGATATCGTGGAACAAGGTGCAACTGAAGAAGAACGTAAGTTCTCTGACAACATCTTGTCATTATTAACTCCAATTGCTAAAGCATTCTTAACTGAAACAGGTTCAGAATCTGCTAAACATGGTGTTCAAGTATTCGGCGGCCATGGTTTTATTTCAGAACACGGTATGGAGCAAATCGTACGTGATACACGTATCTCTTGCTTGTACGAAGGTACGACTGAAATTCAAGCGATTGACTTGTTAGGCCGTAAAGTATTGGGTACTCAAGGTGCAATGTTGAAAGACTTCACCAAGATCATCCATAAATTTGTTGAAGCCAACAAAGACAACGCTGCCATGAAAGAATTTGTTGAGCCGCTTGCTGCGCTTAACAAAGAATGGGGCGACCTAACCATGCAGATTGGTATGAAAGCAATGCAAAACCCAGAAGAAGTGGGTGCTGCTGCGGTCGATTACCTGTACTTCTCTGGTTATGTAACGCTTGCTTACCTATGGGCTCGTATGGCGTTAGTTGCACAAGAAACTTTAGCTGCAGGAACAACAGATGTTGATTTCTACAATGCAAAAGTAACGACTGCTCGCTTCTACTTCAAGAAAATCTTACCGCGCGTTCGCTCTCATGTAGAAGTGATCGCAGGTGGCCTAGATCCTCTTATGGCATTGGATGCAGAACACTTTGCATTCTAATGTGAATATCTAAAACATATTCAAAAAATTGTACTCTTGAGTGCAGAAATAGAGAAAGGACGGTCATAGCATTGGCAGTCCTTTTTCTTTATAAATAGTCCCATAATTTTACTTTGGTCAATTTTCTCCACGCTTTGTGCCGATACAAATTGCCCCAAGTCCACAGATTCAAACAATAAACAGGTGAACGAACATGCCAATTTATAATGCACCGCTTGCAGATATGAAATTCATCTTAAATGATGTTTTTAAAGCAGAACAATTCTGGCAAAACAACGAAAATCTTGCTCACGTTGATGCTGCAACTGCAGAAGCCATTCTTGAAGAAATGGCAAAATTTGCGCAAAACGTCACTCATCCTTTAAACCGCACAGGTGATGAAGAAGGCGCAACCTATAGCAATGGCAATGTCACGACTCCTGCTGGTTTTAAAGAAGCATTTAAACAATATGCAGAAGGCGGTTGGATTGGTCTAGGTGCAGATGAAGAATGGGGCGGTCAAGGCATGCCAAAAATGCTGACTGTTCTGTCTGACGAAATGCTGTTTGCAACCAACCCATCATTCATGCTCTACCCGCTTCTTTCTGTAGGTGCAGGCATGGCCTTAAACAGCTATGCATCACAAGAGCAAAAAGAAACTTATTTGCCAAAAATGTATACAGGCGAATGGTCAGGCACCATGTGCTTAACTGAGCCGCATGCAGGTACAGACTTAGGCATTATCAAAACTAAAGCTGAACGTAATGAAGACGGTACTTATAACATTACTGGTACGAAAATCTTCATTACTGGCGGTGACCACGACCTTTCTGAAAATATCATTCACTTAGTTTTAGCGAAAACTCCGGATGCGCCTGCGGGCTCACGTGGTATTTCACTATTCATCGTACCTAAATTCTTGGTGAATGCAGACGGTTCTCTAGGTGAGCGCAATGCTGCAGGCCCAGGTTCTATTGAACATAAAATGGGGATCAAAGCGTCTGCAACATGTGTGATGAACTTTGACGGCGCGAAAGGCTACCTGGTTGGAAAAGAGAACGAAGGTCTTGCTGCAATGTTCGTGATGATGAACTACGAACGTCTGTCTATGGGTATTCAAGGCCTAGGTGCTTCTGAATTTGCCTATCAGAATGCTGCACAATATGCGACTGATCGTTTACAAGGTCGTAGCGCTTCTGGCGTGCAATCCCCTGCAAAACCTGCAGACAGCATCCTTGTACACGGTGATGTACGTCGTATGTTGCTAAATGCACGTGCCAACAATGAAGCATCTCGTGCATTTGCGGTTTATGTCGGTCAACAACTGGACATTACCAAGTTCTCTACTGACCCAGAAGCAGTCAAAGCAGCCAATAACCGTGTTGCGCTGTTAACACCTATTGCGAAAGCGTACTTAACAGATACAGCTTTCCAAGCAACGCTTGATGCGCAAATGGTGTTTGGTGGTCATGGCTTTATTCGTGAATGGGGTATGGAACAATGTATCCGTGACCTGCGTATCGCACAGATTTACGAAGGAACCAACGGTGTTCAGTCTCAAGACTTAATTGGTCGTAAAACCATTAAGTGCAATGGTGAATTCATTGCTGAATATATCCAAGAAATCCGTGATTTTGCCAATAACTTAGATGCCAGCTTGAACTACATCAAAGATGCAACCTTAGATGCAGCAGCTGAAGTTGAAGCTGTAACTCAATATGTACTTGAAGCTGCTCGTGAAAACATTGAGTTCCCGAACTCAGCCGCGGTTGATTACCTACATGCTGTAGGCTTACTCAGCTTTGCCTATATGTTTGCCCGCATTGCAGATGCAGCAAAAGACAAAGATGGCGAGTTCTACCAAAACAAACTTGCACTGACTCTTTACTTCACGCAGCGTATTTTACCTGAATTGGCTTTACGCATTGCTAAAGTGAAAGCAGGTTCTGAAGTAATCATGAACTTCTCTGAAGATTACTTTACCAACCAAGCTTAATTAGCTACACAAAATCAAAAATGCCCGATTTATCGGGCATTTTTTTACTTATTACTCTTCATACATAACCAATGAATAGGATTCTTTAAGCAAAAATAATAAACGTACCAACTTATTCATAATCTTCCAATTCCATTCGATATGTAAAACAAGGATGGAGCTGATCGTCTAGCATTGGAAATTTAGCCCAATGCGTTTTATCTTTATCTTGTTTAAACCCTGCCTTCATTAAGACATTTTGTGATGCTAGATGTTCCTCAGCACAAAAAGATGAAACAACATTAGTGACTTGATTCTGCTTTAAATACTTAATTCCCCCAATTAAGGCCTCAGTCATATAACCACAACCATGAAAATTCACCCCTAACCCAAAATGTATTTCCCCGCGGTTTTCTTGATTGAAGAAATACAGTAAGCCCATCGCTAACTGCGTATTCTTATCACTAATCACCCATGCAAAATCAGGATTGTGTATCGACCAATAATGATCTGCCCATTTTTCTAAAACACTCTTGGTCTGTTGAATCGTTACATGTGGCAACCGCTGCAGATAACGAGTTGCTTGTATATTCGAAAAATATGTATCAAATAATGAAACTTCATCTCCTAACTGATACTTTCTCAGGCATAAACGTTCAGTTTCAACCATATTGAGCATGATTCTTTAGTCTGTTATTTCATGGGATAAAATTTTTTGATTGACTCCGCCATTTCAGCATTTGACCTTTTCAAAGCTTTTGCCACATTTATCACATCTACAGCACTTCGGTTTTGACTGACTTTAAATTTACCGATCATCGACTGAATATCGATTTCAATCGCTACAATTTTTTCCAATTGTTCCGCAATAAAATCATTAGGCGCATCGCCCATTTTCCACGGCATTCGCTGATTAGCTTCATGCATTCGTGTCAACCTTGCCAACACACCCCTTAAATATTTGTCGTCGTCAAGTTTAAGAATTTCACCTTTTACATGCACCACACGGTAATTCCATGTCGGAACGACACGATGATGCTCTTGCTTGCCGTCATACCAATTTGGCGAAATATAAGCATCTTCAGTCTGAAAAATAACATAGACATGTGCTGACTGATTCAATATTTCAAACATTGGATTGGCTTTGGCAATGTGCCCACGTAATACACCAAACCCACCCTGCCGCATTTCATACTCTAAAGGCAGATGATTCACCTCAAGTGTGCCATCGGCAGCTGTCATAACCACCGTTGCAAGCGGGTATTGCTGAATAAGTTCGACTAAATCATTCAATTGATCATGCTTAAAATGTGTAGGTAAATACATCTTGTTATTCGGTTAGATCGACAAAAATTAAGCTTCAACTTAACATTAAAATCAGACATTTATCTAAAAAATATTTTTGTCATCTTGCTTTAATGTGCATGAAATTTGCTTGGTATTTAATGAACATTCAAGTGATATACACAGGAGGAAAAAGATGACACACCGTGATCCCAAAGTAGAAAAAGTTGAAGCCCTCCTTGACCGTTTTGGCAATCTTGCAGTGGAAGGTTTCCACTACATCGCTTTGTTTGTGATTGGCTGTATGATCCTTTGGTCTGCAGGCCATACTATTTTTGAAATTATTACGATTAAACAGTTCGCCACAATTGATGATATTTTGCTGTTATTTATCTATCTTGAACTGGGGGCCATGGTCGGAATTTACTTCAAGACCAACCATATGCCTGTACGCTTTTTAATTTATATTGCTATTACTGCCCTAACCCGCTTGCTCATTGCGGATATTCAACATGACCATAAAGCAGATATGGGCTTGGTCATTACCACAGGTTCGATTCTAATTTTAGCTGTGGCCATTTTGATTGTGCGCTATGCCTCTTGGACTTATCCATCGGTGATCCGCGATAAGCATTCAGAGAAACCGCTGCCTGAAGGTAAAACCCCGCGCCCGCAAGATGATGAATTGGCTTAAACACTAAATCGTTCCCTCTCCTTTTAGGAGACGAGTAGCACTGCTACGCAAGGGAGAGGTTATAAAAATCCATCAAATGCAAGAATTTGTTAATTTTCCGACCAAGCTGATCGCACCTTCAAGCTAGCCTGTTTTTCATTGGATTATGCTAAGATTGATTTTATTTCGTAGTGGATCAAATGCTGTGTCTGAATTAAATTTTGACCGACTTCATCAATTTTTTTCGAAAGTACCAAGTATCCAAGAAGCCTTAATCGACTCCTACGGCACCGATGGCAAAGATGCGTGGTGGTTCAAATTTCAAATTAATGTAGATCACCCTTTAGCATGGCAAACCGTTCAAGAATTGGGTCATGTATTGAACTATATTTCTAAAAATGAACGCTTACCGACTCAATTTTTACCGGTTTCTCCGCCACCATATATGAATGGCGAAGCAAAACAATTCTTGTCTTGGGTGATTCAATGTAACCATGCTGACTTTCCACCAGACGTAATTTGCGACTGGTTAGAAGCTCGTTTACCTCAACCGGTAGAAGATGCAGATAAATGGAAAATCAAAACGGATATTAAAGAATTAGATCAAATGTCAGATAAAGATTTGGATACTTTAGTTCCGCCAAATCCTGAGCCGAAGAATTAATAATTACTGAATACACCTCTCCCTTGCGTAGCAGTGCTACTCATCTTCTGAAATGAGAGGGAATTCCTTCCCCCTTTGGGGGGAAGGTTAGTATGAGGGGAAAATTAAAAAGTAGACAATCCACTCCATTCCATAAAGCGATACATCGCGTATTTCAACGTCGATTCATCTGCATATTTACTATAATCGACACTCATTTGTTTACCATCTAGATTTAACCAAGCTGTATTAAAGTACTGCGATGCATCTTTAAAAACTTGCGCATCTTTCAGACCAATCACGCGTAAATCCGTTTCTAAATTATAGTTTTTCAAGTTACGCGCGGTGAAATTTGCCGAACCTAAAATCATATCGGCTTGATAAGCCGTACGTTTTAAAATCATCTTGCTATGACATTGTTCACCTTGGGTATTACACCAACGTACATCAATGCCAGCATCATGTAATTCAGATGCCACAGGTCGATTTGGAATGCCATTTTTAGTCCGCCCAAAAGCATCTTTATTCGGATCGAGTAGGACACGCACTTTCACACCACGTTCATGAGCAGCAATCAGTGCTTTGATAATTTTACGTTCAGATAAATAGAACATGGCAATATCAATTTCTGTACCCGCTTTTTGTGCCGTATTAATCATATCTAATACGCCATCATAAATGGCTTTTTCAGTCAGCACCTGTACTTGAGGCTCAGTTTTCGCAGCTTCAACATCTTTAATCACCACAAAAGGTATATTGCCTTTCGACATCATGCCGACTGCTTGCTCGGTTTTTAATAGGTCAATTGCAGTCATTCCCTTCACAGTCAGAGCAACATTCGAATGTCGTGAACTTCCATCGTGCGGGTTCATTGAGGTCACAAGACCTTTCCAGCCATCGATGGTATCTACCACCAAAGTTTTTCGGTGATTCGCTTTAAAGTTAAACAGATCCATATAGCTGCGAATCGTCACTTTTTCCGTACCTAATGGATTCGGTAACCAACCTTTTTGTGGGTTATTGCCAATATCTTGACAACATATGTACCAAAAACCTGACCATGCTGGGTTGGATGCACGAAGCGGTACCAAATTGGTTTCGATTAACTCAATTCCACCTTGACGCAATTGACGATAATGTTCCGGTTGAATGCCGCCATAGACGGAGTTCACTGGATCAGTAATGACAAAAATTTCAACTTGTGGTGATAATCGACGCTTAATAATCAGCGCATCAGTTAATTCTTGCGTAAGCTGCTCATGTTCAAGTTGAGAGTCGCCCACTTGCTGATTAAACAAGAACATATCCATCACAATGGTGGATTGCGCTTCCTCAATCATTTTTAGCATTTCTTTAAAAATACGATGCTCTTGTTGCTGCTTACCTTGCGCATCAATATAAGTCTGATCCGTTAAAAAATTGACTTGTGTATGACGTAACTTACCGGTGTAATCCAGCCCTTCGGGTAATGGCTTCAAAGTGTGATAACTCGCTGAAGCTAAATACCCTAAAGCCAATAATCCAATCACTACACTGACATAGCGGCGACGTGACCAATTCAGTTTGTTATGTATTCGTTGAATAATGCGCATAAGAAAAAACCTAGTCCAATACGCTCAGACTAGGTTCTATTCATTGATTTTTCAAGAGGATTTCTGTGACTTCAGCTTGATTAGAACACCTTACTCAGTCACATTTAGCTTAAAAACCAAATTCTAGCCCCACAGTAAAATTGCGTCCTACTTGTGGAATATTGGCTAAGAATGAACTGTGTGAATAAACATCTTCATCCAATAAGTTGTTGGCTTTGAAGTACACACGGTAATCATTACGGTCTTTTAACTGACCGCTATAAGCGACACCTAAATTAACCATGTTATAACCGTCAGTTTCTTGTTCATACGCCGTGATTTTATCTTGCTTAAAGACATGTGCATATTCTGCCTGGCCTGACCAACCATCCGCAAAGTCGACATCAACTTTCGTGCCTAAACGGCCAGCTGGTACGCGTGGTGCATTTTCACCATCAATTTTGCCACGTACATAGTCACCAAATACACCCAACTTATAAGTGTCATTCAGTGCATAAGTCGCTTCTGCTTCTGCACCATAGAAACGGGCTTTGTCTTGGGTGTACTGGACACCACGTAAATTGCCTTTTTGCGCAACAGTTGCGCCGTAAATATAATCATCAAACCAGTTGTGATAAACATGGGCATGATAATCGAGCTTATCTCCTTCATAATGGAAACCAAGCTCTAAGTTGTTTGAAGTTTCCTTATCAATATTCGGATTACCGACTTCAAAGGTATTGGTCGCAAAGTGCATTCCATCAGCATACAACTCCTGTGCCAACGGTAAACGTTCTTGATGAGAACCCACAATAGAAAGTTTATAGTTCGGTACAAACTCCCAGTTCGCTGCGGCTGATGCAGAGTAAGCAGTACCAGAATAATTCTTTTGTTCTGCATCAACATCAATGGTTTGATGATCGATACGCGCACCGACTTCAAGATGCACATCACCCACTTGTTTATGCTCTAAAGCAAACAGGCTGTATTTTTTGGTATTCGTATCGGCCATGAGAATATCGTGATCATGTCCTTCATGTGCAGCATGATGTTCACTATGATCGTGGCCTTCATCATCATGCTCATCGTGACCATGACCTTCTCCGCCAGCCAAATCAATTTTTTGCTGACTAAACTGGGTACCGATCACCCCTTCCCAACCAGCAACAGGAACATGCACCAGTTCTAAACGTGCATCATAACCACGGCTTTTGAAGTTGCTGACCACCTCATTCTCTTCGAGTTCATCATGCTCATAATCGGTAAAGCTGGCATGGGCACGCAATTTTTCAAAACCGGCAAATGGTTGATCCAGCTCGGTTCGCAAATCATAACGCTCGGATTTTAAATCCACCCATGGTCCACCAGCATGATCGTGTTCATCTTCATGATCTGGATCTGGTTTTGGACAATGAAAATGATCGCTGTGTAACTCACATCCATGATATTCATGACTATGCCCCGGCAAGCCATATTCATCCTGACGATTGCTATAAGACAGGCCGACAAAACCACGATCATGAATCCATGAACCACCAATATTCACAGTCTGACCTTCCGAGAAGGTATTCCCTACGCGACGTTCTTTTTCCAATTCACCATCATGATCATGAAAATAATCCGGTGCAATATAGTCATTGGCTTTGCGCTTAGAACCTTCTACACGTAAAGCAAAGTTTTCACCAATGCCTGCTGTCACACCTGCACTTGCCAGCTTTTCATCGCTGCCTGAGTTATAACGTAGCCCAACCTGCCCCTCTAAACCATTTTCAGGCATCTGCGTTGGAATTTTTTGATCGGTGACATTCACCAACCCACCAACCGTCCCAGCTGCATACAATAAAGTGGATGGCCCACGAATCACTTCAACTTGTTTGGCTAAAATTGGATCAACCGTCACTGCATGGTCAGGGGATAAAGTTGAAACATCTGCTGTTTCAGATGCATGCTCCAACACTTTGACACGTGGCCCATCTTGCCCACGTATTACAGGTCGACTTGAGCCTGCACCAAACTGATTTGAATACACTCCAGGTTGTCCGGCAATGGCATCACCAATAGTGACTCCACCTTGTGCCAAATCTTTATGCTTAATAATGTTATCTGCAACCGCAAAATCTGCGGCACTTTGATTTAAAGGATGAACCTGAACATTAATCGCCTCTAAAGTTTGTACCTGTTGTTGCTGATCATCAGCATAAATATTGGGTGCAATCACTGCAAAAATTGAGATTATGATTAAATTCTTATGAAAGGACATTTGGAGAGACTCAAATCTGGCTAATTTTGAATAATGTTATAATATAACATTTCATTGTTTTTGCAATAAAAAACAATTGAACATCTTCAAATCAGTTACACTGCGCTATACACAACCTTGTATTTATTGATAAATTTATTCGAATTCAATGCCTTTCACTCTTTCTCATGCCGTGTTAGCCCCACCGATTTCTAAACTGACTGGAAACCGGTTGCCGATTGCTGCTCTCGCGATTGGTACCATGGTGCCGGATTTATTTCGCTTATTTACCAATGCTGATTACGCCGGCTCACATCAGTGGTCAGGTTTCATTTTTCCCAATTTAATACTCGGATTGATCTTCTGTTTCATTTGGTACGCTATTTATCGTCCTGTGATATTCGCTTTTTTTGGTTTAAATAAACCGTTAAACATTGATGGCGTAAATCGCTTTTGCGGTTTTATCATAAGCATCATCCTCGCATTGCTGATTGGTACAGCCACGCATATTATTTGGGATGGTCTCACACATGTGGATTTCCGTACGTTTGCCTTTAAAGACACCTTGATGCAACCCATTTCCTTTTTTGACAGAAATTATCCTTTACACCGAGTTTTGCAAATTGGTCTGTCTGCCTTAGCCCTGCCTGTATTGGCATGGATGATCTATCGTCATCACATACAATATCGCAGTACAGCCAATGTGCATAAGAGTATTAAAATTTATGTATATAGCTTATTTACAGTGTCACTTCTCACTGGTGTCATGAGTTATTTTTATTTTGCAGATAGTGTTTATTCAGATGCTTTTGTACATGACTTATATGCCTACATCGGAAAGTCGATTAATTATTTTTTTCGCGCATTCTTAAGTACTTTTAGTCTTGGATGTCTTATTTTCCTTTTATTAAAAGTAACAACGAATATTTTTTCAAAAACAAACTCATAAATCGTTTCAGAATCTCTCAATGCAAGGATTTTTGTTCTATAAAGCCGAAGTCCTTGTGACAAAATAGCCAAAAAGAGGCATAATCCTCTATTCGAATAAAAGCGGTGCGCTGTTTACGCATTCGCTGACCTTAACCCATATAGTTGGATTTCTAACGCTATGATGCGAACTCATTACTGCGGTTCTTTAACCGAAGCTCAAATTGACCAAACCGTTACATTATGCGGTTGGGTACATCGTCGCCGTGACCACGGTGGTGTAATCTTCCTTGACATGCGTGACCGTGACGGTCTTGTTCAAGTGGTTATTGACCCAGATACTCCAGAAGCTTTCGCAACTGCAGACAAATCACGTTCAGAATTCGTATTAAAAATTACAGGCCGTGTACGTCGTCGTTACGAAGGTACTGAAAACGCGAATATCGTGAGTGGTCAAATTGAAGTACTTGGTAAAGAAATTGAAGTTCTTGCTGCTTCTGAGACTCCTCCATTCCCATTGAATGACGAAAATACCAACATTTCTGAAGAAGTACGTTTGAAATATCGTTTCCTTGATATTCGTCGTCCAGAAATGTTAGATCGTCTACGTTTCCGTTCTAAATTAACCAACCTTATTCGTAACTATTTTGAAGAAAATGGTTTCTTAGACGTTGAAACTCCGATTTTGACTCGTGCTACGCCTGAAGGCGCACGTGACTATTTAGTGCCAAGTCGTGTTTCTAACGGTAGCTTCTACGCACTTCCACAATCTCCACAGCTATTTAAACAGTTGTTGATGGTTGGCGGTATTGATCGTTACTACCAAATTGCTAAATGTTTCCGTGATGAAGACTTACGTGCTGACCGTCAGCCTGAATTCACACAAATCGACGTTGAAACATCGTTCATGAGTGACGATGACATCATGGATTTAATGGAACGTTTAACCGTTAAGATGTTCAAAGAACTTCTAAACGTTGAATTCGACAAATTCCCTCGTATGACTTATGCAGATGCAATGCGTGACTATGCATCTGACAAACCAGATATGCGTATTCCTTTGAAACTTGTTGACGTTGCAGACATGATGCAAGACGTTGAGTTCAAAGTATTCGCTGGTCCTGCTAAAGATCCTAAAGGCCGTATTGTTGCGCTTCGCGTACCAGGTGCTGGCGCGCTTCCACGTAGCCAAATCGACGAATACACTAAATTCGTAGGTATCTACGGTGCAAAAGGCTTGGCTTACATCAAAGTCAACGAGCTTGAAAAAGGCATTGAAGGTCTTCAATCTCCAATCGTTAAATTCATCGAGCCAATCGTGCTTGATCTATTGAAACGTGTTGGCGCTGAAAATGGCGATATCGTATTCTTTGGTGCAGACAAAGCAAAAGTTGTAAATGATGCAATGGGTGCTTTACGTATTAAAGTCGGTCATGACATGAAGCTTGCAACTTGCGAGTGGGCTCCACTTTGGGTTGTTGACTTCCCAATGTTCGAAGAAACTGATGACGGCAAATGGACTTCTGTTCACCACCCATTCACGCTGCCAAAATCAAGCGTTGAAGAAGTGAAAAACAACCCAGGTGCTGCATTGTCTGTTGCTTACGATATGGTATTGAACGGTACTGAAATCGGTGGTGGTTCACTGCGTATCTTCAACCTAGAAATGCAAAAAGCGATCTTTGAAGCGCTTGGTATTGGTGAAGAAGAAGCAGAAGAGAAATTCAGCTTCTTGCTTAACGCGTTGAAATTCGGTGCGCCTCCTCACGGTGGTTTGGCATTCGGTCTTGACCGTCTAGTGATGTTGATGACTGGTGCATCTTCAATCCGTGACGTGATTGCATTCCCGAAAACTAAAACTGCGGAATGTCCTTTAACTCAAGCGCCTGCGCCAGTTGAAGCGAACCAATTACGTGACCTTGGTATTCGTTTACGCGAAAAACCAAAAGCCGAAGAGTCTAAATAATCTTACATTTTAAGATTTAGATTTTAAAGTTTAAAAAACCCTGCTTAGTGCAGGGTTTTTTATTTCGACCAACAAAAGATCGTTGAAAACCTACAAAACATAAATTAAAGATTTGATTGACTTTGCTAATATCAAAACGCTTCAACTACGTTATGATGTTGCACCACATCCTTTGAGCGATGGACAGCTCAATTTTCGACTTCCAATTATTTTGTTTTTAGATTCAGATCTTTTTGTACTTTTCACTGAATAAGTCCGGTCTCTTGGCAAAATTTATTTTATCCCATGCTGTCAATTTTGAGACCTTGTGATTCATGTACTTTATATTCAAAATCATCGCGCTATTGCCACTTTGGCTGTTACAAAACTTGGCCTTGATGATCGCGTTTATTCTTAATCTATTTAATTCATCGATCAAACGTATCACTAGCATCAACATTCAACTGGCCTACCCAGATTTGTCAGAGACTGCGCAGAGACAGCTCGTCAGTCAAAGTATCCGCAGCCAATGCCTGACCTATATTGAATTTATTAAATGTTGGGGGATGCCGCCAAGTTATAGCCTGAGCTTATTGAAAAACATTTATGGTGAAAATATCCTCACGGAAGCACTGGCAAATAAAAAAGGTGTCATTGTTGTGGTTCCGCATTTTGGCTGTTGGGAACTACTCAATGCATGGCTGAACTTGTATACAGAACCGATGATTATGTATAAACCGAATAAAAATAAAGGGATTAATCGGTATCTATTAGAAGCACGAGAGAAGTTTAATGCAACCTTAGTCCCGACAGATGAAACTGGGATCCGTGCCATATTTAAACATTTGAAACAAGGCGGCTTAACAGTGATTTTACCTGATCATTTACCGAAGCCTTCAGGCGGTATTTATTCCAATTTTTTTGGGCAAAATACTTTATCGATCACACTTGTTTCAAAACTTGCTGCAAAAACCCAATGCAATGTCATTGGATTAAGTTGTATCCGACAACCTAACCTACAGTACTTTGATGTGCATTGCCAAACCTTATCAAACGAGATTTTATCTAAAGACTTACAATGTTCTGTCGACACGCTCAACATTGCCATGCAAGACATCATTAACCAAGCACCAGAACAGTATATCTGGTCTTACAAACGCTTTCGTGTGTGCTTTGGTAACATCAATATGTACCGTAAATAAGGTGATCTAAGTAAAACTAGGCATTAACATTTCTATATCACTGGCTTGGATTAATCTTATTCAATTGAGATCAATTATCGACAGTGGCATAATAGCTACAATTTCCACTTTAAGTGATTCTCCTATGGCTATGCGTCCTGAAGTCCGTCGTCGTGCAATCGTATTGATTGTTTTTTCTGTCGTACAATGGCTATTCATGCGCTATATTTTGGCCAACGAATTATTCAACTTAACCACCTATAATCGAATCGTTTTATTCTGTGTCAGCAGCCTTGCAGGTGCATTATTAATCTTTGTCGGTTTGATTTATATGGTGTTGAAAGGTAATGCGGATAAAGAATAATTTAAATTAGGCTACTCATTCAAAATAATGGTATTACACTTGAACTTGACATATTTACGACTAATTAAAAAAGCTCCCAAATTCTTTAAGAAACTTGGGTTAAATTCTTTAGAAAAATCAGCTCAAAAATACTATCAAAAGTCGTTACTTCAATATTTATATGAACAGAATGGATACCTATTTGTAGACGCTATAAATCAGTCTACAAACTCATCTTCCGATATAGTCTGGGTATGTTGGCTCCAAGGTATAGAAAGTGCCCCTCCACTTGTCAAAACATGTATTAATTCTATAAAGCAATACAATAGCAATGTATGCCTAATAGATATTAATAATTATAAAAAATATGTAGATATTCCTAATTTTATTATTGATAAGCTCAATAAGAAAATTATCACTCCAACTCATTTTTCAGATATTTTAAGATTTGCATTATTAGCTAAACATGGTGGCACATGGATAGATGCTACCTATTTAATTCTAAACAAAGTACCTAAACAAATGTTAATGAATGATTTTTTTACCCTTTCTAGTAATCATTCTACATTTAAACAGTGGATTCCGGAGGGAAAATGGTCTGGTAATTTTATAAAATTTAGTCCTGGTGACTCAACGCCAAAAATCATTTTTCAATGTTTTTTAAACTATTGGGAAAACAATGATTATTTAATTGACTATTTTTTAATTGATTATTTAATAAAACTCAATTATTTAAACAATCTCACATTTAAACAACAAGTCGATAATAACGCTCCTGAGGCCGATAACATCTTCTTACTTGCAGAAATACTTTTCGAACCTATCACGCCTACAAATAATTATCGATTAGAACAAGACAGTATAAAAATTTATAAGCTTTCTCATAGAGTTGATACCCTATCACAGAGTATCAACAGCACATATTACGAGAAATATATATTAAACAAATAATAGACCTCTTGCGAAAGTATAGTTTTATCTAATTTTTGAATTGGCTAAAGCCTCATAAAATATAGCTTTTGGCTGCTTAAAATGTGACTAACGCAAGAAGTCTAATATTATTTCATTACGACATCAATTTCACTTACTTTTATTTCATTATTATGATGCAATAAAAACACATTAAATAATCGCTCAGACAAAAAACCAAATATTCTTTTTTGATATGAATTATAAGAAGAAATATCTAATTCTTTTTCAAGCTCAAATAAAATTTTAAACATCCAATTACAGTATTTGTCTAACCAAATTTTATGCATGACAAACATATTGAATAAAGATATTCCTTTAATCGAATTACTCAAACAATCAAATGCCTTAATATATTCAGGACTATTCTTCTCAATTATTTGACGTAATAAAATAAAGTCAGCCAGATAGTGATCTTTTTCATAATGTTCTTTAACGCTAATAGCTTTTTTTGAAAATCGTAATCCAAAAAATTTTTTAACTTTAAAGAACTGATTTCTCTTTGCGACCCAAATATGATTTTCAGCTAATTGGCTAATATCATTTGTTGTTAGTAGCTCACCTTGTTGATTCACAAAATAACGTCGATAGTGTACTAATCCTAATATTTTTGCCTCAGAATTTTTCCACATCCAATACAAAGCTGTTAATTCACAAAATGAAGCGTTAAGGTGAGATATATGATCTCCAGTATTATCACCGATAATACCTAGATCTAATAATGAGTTTTCCTTTCCCACATGAATCGGAATATAAGGCTCTATACATGGAAAATAATATGCTTTGTGCGTTGCGATGTAGACCTCATATTTCATCAGGAAATACCCTCCTGATGGTAAAAACTTTCAATCAGTTTTCCTTGTACGATATCTTTAAGCATTTTTTTTGACAAATCTAAAGCCTCTCTTATTGTTACATCCATATCCATATAACGATAAGTTGCTAAACGTCCTGCAAATGTTACTCCTCGCTCATCCCGAGCAAGCTTTATATATTCATCTAAGATTTTTTTGTCATCAACCAATCTAATAGGATAATAAGGAATATCTTTTTCTGTGCATGCTCGACTATATTCTTTAAAATAAATAGTTCGATGATGTTCTTCCCAAGGTGTAAAGTGCTTGTGCTCTGAAATACGTGTAAATGGAACCTCTTCATTTCCATAATTCATTACTGCAGTACCTTGAAAATCTCCTTCCGCCTCAAACTTAATAAAATCTAGAGTTCTATAACCTAAATGACCTTTTTTGTAATCAAACCACTCATCAAGCTTGCCCGTCCAAATGATATGATCAAATTCATTTTTTAATAAAGCATCGAATTTTGTAGTAAGTTTAATAGCAATATTTTCATGCGATAAAATATTTTGCACTAAATAAGTATAACCATCTCGAGGCATACCCTGATATTTATGTGAAAAGTAATTATCATCATAATTAAAACGAATAGGCAAACGCTTTAGAATACTGGCAGGCAAACTACTCGGTTCACATCCCCATTGTTTTTTAGTATAACCTTTAAAAAAAGACTCATATAAATCTTTACCAATAAACTTTAAAGCTTGCTCCTCAAAGTTTTTTGGTTCTTGAATATCATCTGATGCAATTGATTTAATCCAATCCTTTGCCTCTTGAGGGTTCATACTTTTTTTATAAAATTGATTAATCGTATGTAAATTAATTGGTAACGAATATACTTCATTATTATATGTTGTTTTCACACGATTAATGTAAGGGACAAATTCACCAAACTTATTAATATATTTCCATACTAGTTCATCACTTGTATGGAAAATATGTGGCCCATAGACATGCTCCATGATCCCTGTATTCTCGTCTCGTAAAGTATGACAATTTCCAGCAATATGAGAACGCTGATCAATCACCGTGATTTGATGTCCGTGTTGGGCCAACTCTCTGGCAATAACAGCACCTGTAAAACCAGCTCCAACTATAAGAAAATTCATTATTTACTCTATCAATCTAAAGGTTTACGCAACTCTATATTTAAAAAACAGTTGAAATTTAAGACTTTGCTCTTAAACTATTAAAATACTCAACCACTTCTGAAATAAACTTATTATGCTCTTTCGCAATTTGTTCAAAGCAATAAATATTTAATGCTTCTTGTTTTGCATTTTGTGCAATTTCTAATGCTTCATCTGGATGATTTATCAGATATTCAATACCATTAGCCAAGTCTTCAGGATCTCCAACTTTACTAACCCAAGCATTTTCACGATGCTTACATACTTGC
The DNA here is from genome assembly GCF_013420285.1 of Acinetobacter sp. YH01019. Classification (NCBI taxonomy): domain Bacteria; kingdom Pseudomonadati; phylum Pseudomonadota; class Gammaproteobacteria; order Moraxellales; family Moraxellaceae; genus Acinetobacter; species Acinetobacter sp. YH01019. Next base: position 17,750 of record NZ_VOYM01000026.1, on the reverse strand, counting down.
ATAGGTCCAATATGATCACTACTCAATACGATCTTTCCCCAGCCAAATGCATCTAAAATACCGAGTGGTTGAATATCAGTTAATGAGGTAATCGCCATCATATCTACTTGATGATAAATCTCGACTTTTTGTTGAGCATCTACCCAGCCAGGAAATTTTACTAGATGTTCAATTCCGAAGCTCTTTACCATTTCTTGATATTCTTGTTTATTCTCGCCATCACCAGCAAGAATAGCATTTATAGATATTCCTTTTTTATTAAGTATATGAATAGCTTCAATTACAACATGAACTCCCTTATTTGGAATCATTCGTGTCAGCATGCCAATAGTTGGTGGAGATTTCAAAGGAGATGGAAGTGCTGGCTCATCAGGTAAATGCATAAGATTTGAAATGACACGATGCATTTTATGTTCATCTTGCTCCTTAGTGAGCCTTGATTTAACTAAATCCTGAATATAAGGAGTAATATGAATAAATGCATCTGCACGCACTGTCCGTTTCACATTATGACTATGATTAACTGCAATAACAGGAATTTTCTTTTCCATACCAATCATAGCATTCTTGAAAAGCCATACCGCTTTTCCACTATGAGCGATTACAGCATCCGGTTGTTGCTGTTGGATAAAATTTCGAACCTTCATGGCAGCAATAATGCTATAGAATCCAGTATTTGGAATTACATGAATAGGACGTTGACCACTGCTTAAATGTTTATTTTCCTCACCACGCAATAGAACAACTTCATGTCCTCCTATCTGCTCTAAGGTATCGGCAATATTCAACATAGCTTGCCATCTACCGCCAGTTGCATCACCATATACAGTATTAATAATCTTCATTTTTTTCAAAATATAACCTTAAAACAATTTAAGCAGTGACCCTTTATCTCAATATTCTAATATTTTAAACTTATTTAATCTATTCCCCTTTCTTAAATTCCACACCCTTAGCTCATAACTAGCAGTTCTGACAAATTTAATGAATTTTGCTACTATACCAAATAGATAGATCAAACTTTCAAATATTATGAAAAGCAAACCTAGCCTTGCAGTTCTCCTGATTCATGACCAACGTGCTGGACATTTAAATCCTAGCCTTGGCGTATATGACTGCCTAGAAACAGCTTATGCAACAACTTTAAAAAATGCAGAAACTCCTGATATAAAAAAATGGCAGATCAGCCTGTTAAAAAAACTGACTTGGTATCCTTATTTATTCGATCTTTGCTCACGTATTCTTTTTAATGATTTGTCACTCAAGCAAAATATTGACTGTATTATTTGTTCAGGCATGCCGAATTTGCTCTATGGCATTTTTGTCAGTCGCAGATTAAAAGTTCCATTGTTTTACGCAGGTGATTTACGCAAAGTAAATGGACAACTGGTGAACTGTACAATTACAGCACTAAAACAAAATACTGCGTCGGACCAAGTAGTGCTAACTACCCCTCCAGTAAAAAAAGACTTTTTTACCTTACAGTATGATCAGCTTGATCAAACTACGGCTTTATTAATTTTAGGTGGTCCGACAGATGAGCATCCTTTTTCAACTGAAGATTTTGAAAAAATGATTAAAAAATTTATTGCTTTTTGTGCTCAAAATCAGTTGAAAGGATTAATTACCAATTCTCGCCGCACACCTAATTTAGAAGGCTATTTTCAAAAGACCTCTATTCCCTCAAATATTCAATTACATTTAGTTCAAACTAAAAATGCTTTATCTTTAGTGCAGCTTATTCAACAGTCCAGCTATATTTTTGTCACAGAAGATAGCACGTCTATGCTAGCTGAAACCATTCAAAGTGGGCGCTTTATCTGTTCAATTTATAGCTCCAAATCTGTTTTAGAACCTTTAAATCAGAAATACCTTCAACATAAACTCATGCAACGACAAAACTTAGCAGAAGATTTTCAATGTCCAAAATATAAAAATACCCAAGACTTAGATTTAACTGGACCGATTGGTCAAGCTTTTAAACGTAATTTAGGATATTAAAATGATTTCCGTCATCCTCACTCACTACAATAAGGGTTTATTGCTCAATAGAACAATCGACTCACTACAACCCGAAGATGAAAATTTACATGAAATTATCGTGGTGGATGACTGTTCTACAGATCCAGAATGGCCGACTAATTATCAATACTTATTGACCAATTATCCCAAAGTCAAAATTATCCAAAATACGAATAATAAAGGTCCTGCTGTTCGCCTAAACCAAGGCGCATTTACTGCAGCTGGTGATTATCTCTTTTTCATGGATTCTGATGATATTCTGGCTCCAGATCGCTTAAATATGTTTTTACAAGAGATGCAAAAACAGCAAGCGGATTTGTGCTATGCAGAAAAAGTAAAGATTCACGATGTCAATGAAATTCAAAAACATACTACTGGAATCTGGGAATCTAGTACGACTCCCTTAAGCTATGTACTTGAAAATAATATTATGCAGATGTGCGTCATGTGTACGCGAGAATTATTTTTAAAGTCTAGAGGCTGCAATGAAAATATATTTATTCAAGATGAATCTCTAGCTTTAAACTTAGCTAAATATTCAAAAAAAATAATTTCTAGTGGCTTACATAGTGTTTTTGTTATTTTAGATGAAGCCGAAACAAAATCTATCCGTGGAGAAAACCGTCTATCTCGCCATCTAGAGCAACAACACCATGATATGTTCTTCACAATTGATGATTTTATCCAAGATTACCCAGATATTACTGAACAAAATAAAAAACTACTGATCAAAAAAGCGATTTCAACCTATTGGAAAAGTATACGCCATACACCACAGAAAAATTTTACAGACTTTCTTATTTATTTAGCTGCGCACATTGATCCAATTCAGACGTGGGACAAACATCATATGAAACTCACTAGCTATTTCAATCAATTAAATCATGTAAGGAAAATTAATAGCAGGGAGAGCAATTAAGCTCTTTTCCCTAATTTCATCCGCAACTTCACCGCAAACATTGAGTCCTTACCACTAACTTTAATCCGTTGTAATTGCATAAAGTTGGGACTTAGGCCATCAATGCCCTCTTTGGTGGTCACAGCATTGCTATAACCTGCCTGCTCTGCTAAACACACATCGCGCTCAGAATAAATACCAAAAGGATAGGCAAAACTACTCACAGACATACCAATTAATTGCTCTAATTGTTTTTTCGATTCTCTAAGTTCAAACAAGCATGCTGCATCATCCAATTTATCCAAATTGGCATGTGTCAAAGTATGCGAACCAATTTCAACAAGACCACTATGTGCCAGATACTGAACTTGCTCATCATTCAGTTTAGGTTCTCGGGCTAACTCACCGCTATTGTGATGGGCTTTTTTATAGGTTGACCAATCACGGTTATGGCGATCAACCACTACATAAATCGTCGCCTTGGCTTGGTATTTTTCTAAAATTGGATAAGCATTTTCCAAGTTATCTAAATAGCCGTCATCAAAGGTAATTGCTACCGTTTTTTTAGGATGCTGCCCCCAATTTTGTTGCAACTCATGCATTGTGACAAAATGAAAACCCTCAGCTTTCATCCAAGCCACTTGCTTCTCAAACTCTTCAGGTTTAACCCGCAACTTATTAAATTTTGCACCATCGATATGCTCAGACACCATATGATACATTAAAATACGCGGTCTTTTCCAATCTACAGCGGGCTTCCACCAAGCATATTTATAACTCCACGCGAGTAAAATCATGAGTGTAAAAATACAAATATAAATCACAATATGGACCAAACCAAAGTTCCTTTCCAAATAGTGCCACAGTCCTCTTCATAAGAAAAGAAAAGTTCTCAAATTGAGCGAGCCGTATTGTGTATTTAAAATTCCATTAAAAAACTGAATTCTATATTGAATAGAAATCAGTTTTTAAGTCTCTTTTAAATTGAGTGCTGCCTTATTGTGAACATAAGGCTTTGGCTTCTTTAGCATTTACTTCTGTAAATTTACTAGAGCTATCCAGCGGTAAATTAATATTAATAAAAATTTGATCGTTATTTTCATTTGGATTAATAATTTTACGTCCAAATGAAGCAGCAACAATTTTACCCAATTCATAATTTGTCATATAACAATTTGAATATTGAAGATCATCTACCCATTTTTCAGCACCGTTGACCCCAAACATCAGAATTGGCACAGCAGCGGACTGCAAAATTGGAGTTCCATGCCCCCATAAACTATTCTCACCAAATAACTCACCATGATCTGATGTATAGAAAATAAGCGTTGGCTTAGAACTCACTCTTTGAGCTGAGGCTCTCAAGGCTTTAAAGAAGTCATCTTGAAAATGCATTGAGTTGTCATAAGTGTCGACCAATTTCGCAAACTCATCTTTACTGCCTGTATAAAAATTATAAGCTTTCGGATAGTTTTCTTCATAAGCAAAATGACTATTACGCTGATGTAAAACCATAAAATATGGTGTTTTCCCCAATGCCTCTTTTTTCTTTTCAATCAATTCGATTAATCGCATATCTGTTGTATTCTCTGGCATTTCTTTAGAGAACACATCATGGAATTGATCAATATCTTTCATGTTTACTAAAGAAGCGAGAACGCCAGACTTTTGATTAGAAAGATATAAGGTATTGCGACCAGTTTCTTTAGCAAGCGTAAATAAATTTGTTTGCATGGATAATAACTGCTCAGCATTATCTGGTTCATAAATAACATTAAGCAAAAGTGGAACACCTATACGTGTAGAAAAACCTCGACTGATGCCATAAAAATATTTAAACCCTGATTGCCCATTAAGTGAGCTCAAAAATGGAGTTGTTTGCCTTTCATAACCATATAAGCCCAAATGTTTAAATGCAGTACTTTCACCAACAACCACAATCACATTAAAGTCTTGCACTGTATCAATATTTTCAACACTGTATTTTGAATATACTTTTTTAGCTTCAGGTTCTGAAAATAAAGATTTACTGCTTCCAATTAAAAAGCTGGAAATACAATTAATGGTATTTCTCACAACTGGGTAATGTAGATTATTTTCAAAGACTTTTCCCTTTAAGGCTGGAACCATAAGTCCCATTAAACCTAATACGGCAACCATAAAAAAGAGGTATTTTTTATATCCTGCTTCTTTATTGTTTACATATTTCAAAATATAAATAGTATTTAAAACAATCAGCAGTAAATATAGACAGAGCGGAATAAGGAAAATTTTTATTCCACCAGACAATCCTCCCATAATATCGGCAAATTCATAAAAAAATTGACTAATATCATAAGGCATTAATAAACGGCCAAAATAGGTCAAAAAAACAATATTGGAACCAATAATGTAAATAATAAAGTTAGTTACAATTAAGGAAAAAGTTTTATACCCAGATAATAAACAGAGATAAAATAAAATGAAAACTAATAAGTAACTTTCAACATATTTTGAGAACTCAATACTTACTACGCCATTCTTTGTTAAAAAGTATTCTGCCCCCCAAAAAAAGCACTAAAAAAAATGTATAAAAAAAGTGAATTACACTCTTTTTATGTAGAAGCAATGTCATTCTTATCTCCAATAATGTTCTTGTATCAGGACTTGCTGCTATTTTCCTTAGATACAAATTTTGAACGCCACTGTACTTAAGTTTCGGCTTTTTTTCCATCATTTATTTTATTGATATTGTTCAAAAAAAGCGTAAGCGTTAGTCATTGCATTTTAGTATCTTAATTTATCTAGATGTTTATATTAAAGAATCTGTTCATTATTTGAATATTTCAACTGCAACTCGAGTTGCTTCAGCAAAATATTGTGGTTGAGCTAATTGAGACAAGGTAGTAAAACGAGTAATATACTGTTGATGAAAAAGGTGATCGACAGATGTTGTAATCCGATCTTCCTTCAACCGATCCACTTCAATCACCCCGACTTTACAACCCGCGGTGAGAGCCTCGTAAATCATTGAAACACTATCTTCAGTTACCCAAACCGCTTCGGCTTTTTGCATTTCTTCGAAAATCCAACCTTGCGGAGTGACTTCAACTGGGAAAATCTGTACTTTTTCAATATTTTTTAACTGTTTTAATTCTGCTAAAAACGCTTTTGGTGTGCGCCGTGAAGTGGTCAAAATGATTTCTGAATTTGGATTCAGCTCGACTATCTGTTGAATTGCATGAAGTACTTTAGCTGCATTCCACTGATGGCGTTTTGAAGAGCCACCCAAAGCGATTAGGATTCGACCATGCTGATGCCGTTCTTCATTTACAATAGGATTTAACGCACCTTGTGTCGTTAGTACTTTATTTGATGCTTGAATACCATCGTGCTGTGGAATCACAGCATAATCAAACCATGCAAACGGCAAGCTTGGCTTCATTAAAATAATGGTTTTGGCTTTGTTATACACTTTGCCTAACAGCCATACTCGAAAATGTGTGTGGCTACCGACGCCAAAAATATAGGTTGGCTCGTGTTCTACGGCATGAACTTGATGGCTAAACAGTGCAGAAATAAGTGTCGCTATAGGCAAATCATCAATTGAAATTTCTTGAAATGTGACTGCTTCCTGAGATTGGCGCTGCATGGCCTTAAATAAACCTAGAGCCTGTGAGCGATGTCCTGCTTTACCATCACTGACATAAACAATATGCATAGTCTCGTTCCAAAAAATTCAATATCTTCAAGCCAATAAAAAAAGGCGAAACCTAGTTTCGCCTTTTCATCTTAACCGATCAGCTTATTTTACGTAAGTTAACCAGTGTGCATATTTAGGGTCTTTACCCTGAACCGCATTAAAGAATGCAGTTTGGATTTGCTCAGTGATTGGACCACGACAACCTTCACCAATTTGACGGTCATCATATTCACGGATTGGTGTTACTTCAGCTGCTGTACCTGTGAAGAATGCTTCATCTGCAATGTAGAATTCATCACGTGTAATACGACGTTCAACCACTTCAAAGCCAAGGTCTTTAGCAATTGTAATGATTGTTTGACGTGTAATACCATCAAGTGCACCACCCGCAATATCAGGGGTATGAATCACACCATCACGTACAAGGAATACGTTTTCACCTGAACCTTGGCATACATAGCCTTGCGGATCTAAAAGCATTGCTTCGTCATAACCCGCATGTGCTACTTCTTGATGTGCAAGAATCGACAAAGTGTAGTTACCAGATGCTTTTGCTTTACACATCGTCACGTTTGGATGGTGATGCGTAAATGACGATGTTTTAACGCGAATACCCTTCGCCATCGCTTCTTCGCCAAGGTATGCACCCCAGCTCCAAGCCGCAACCACTGCATGAATTGTATTATCTGTCGCAGCGATACCTAATTTTTCAGAACCGATGAAAATAATTGGACGCAAGTAACAAGACGCTAATTTATTTTCACGAACAACATCAATTTGTGCTTGTTCTAATGCTGCGTGATCAAATGGAACATTCATTTGATAGATTTTTGCAGAATTTAGAAGACGCTTAGTGTGTTCTTTTAAACGGAAAATAGCCGTTCCATTCGGAGTTTCATAGGCACGGACACCTTCAAACACACCCATGCTGTAATGCAAAGTATGTGTTAATACGTGAGTTTTCGCTTCACGCCAGTCAACCAATTGTCCATCTTGCCAAATAAAACCATCACGATCAGCCAAGTTCATGGCACACACTCCAAATTTTTATACACAGTCATTTTTATCCAGTGCCGAAATAGCAGCTGGATCAATTAATCTTTGCCATAGCTTGCAAACGACCACTCGGGTATCGTGCCAATCATCAGCTGAAACTTGCATGGATTGATTCGCAAGTGCTAGACGATGGCTCTCGGCTCGTTCACGGAGATAAGCTTGAATCAATGCTGTCGCATCGGCGCTGGATAAGCAATCCGTTCTTGCGGCATCCTCAAGGATTCGTACGTTGTCAGAGTAATGGGCGAGATCGGGATTCGACCCACTCCATGCTAATACTGCATACTGTGCCATAAATTCGATGTCAACGATACCACCTGCATCTTGTTTTAAATGAAAAATTCCATCTTTTTGCTGTTCTTTAGAAGAGCCTAAATGGTCTTTCATTTTTTGACGCATTTTCAGCACTTCTGCACGAACATTCGCCTCATCACGCGTTTGGGTCAAAATATTACAACGCAGATTTTCAATTTCAACGCGTAAACTATGTTCTCCCGCAATTGTTCTTGCACGAACTAGAGCTTGATGCTCCCATACCCAAGCATTTTTTTGTTGATATTGTTCAAAGGCTTTTAAGCTTGTGACCAATAAACCAGCTTCACCTGAAGGACGTAAGCGAGTATCCACTTCATATACACGACCATCTAAAGTTTGTGTGGTCATCAAGGACATAAATTTTTGCGCAACCCGCATAGCAAACTCAAATCCACTGATTGGCTTCTGCCCATCTGTATCTGCTTGTTCATCCATAAAGTGAATAAACACCAAATCTAAGTCTGAGCCATAACCAAGCTCAATACCACCTACCTTGCCATAGCCAATAACAGCAAAAGCGGTACGGTCGTTTGAACAGCGTTGACCTTGTGCATCGACAGGAAAGCCATGCTTTTTAGCCACAATTTGATAGGCTAAATGCAATGCCGCATTCACAGATACTTCTGCAATATCGGTCAAAGCATCAGACACTTTCATTAAAGGGCTTTCTGCTAATACGTCACTTGCAGCCACAGCCAAAACATTGGATTTTTTAAATAACCGCAGTACACGCATTTGATCTTCAACTTGATCAATCTCAATGCGCAGCAATTGTTGACGCAGTGAGTCTTCTAAGTCTTTGCGCTTGGGTAACTCAAAATCCATGGACAGGAACTCATCCAATAAAACTGGATAATGTGTTAACTCCTCGCAAATCCATGGGCTGACTGTTGCCATTTTGACTAAACGTTGCAACGCACCTTTACTTTCAATCAACATGACCAAATAAACAGTACGACGCATGACCGACTCCACCAAAGGCATCAAACGTAGCAAAGCCGTTTGTGGCTTATCTGACTGTAAAATGGCTTCAATGAGATGCGGCCAAAAGGTTTTTAACCGCTGTACCGCTTTTGCTGGCAATTTTTTTAAGGCATGGCCATACCAAAACTCATGAATTAGATTCTTAGCATCATCATCAAGGACTTCATTCAATTGTGTTTCAAGCTGGCTAAAACTCTCAACCAATGGGTCTGGTTCTTTTTCTTTAATCAAATGCTCAAATTGATAGATAACTTTTGAGCGTTTTTGATTGAGCACCTCTAAAAACTCATCCCATGTTGCAAAACCAAGTGTATCCAAGATTCGTTGACGTGGTTCATCTTCATGCGGCAAGGACTGAGTTTGCTGATCATTTAAGGCTTGAATGGCATGTTCTATCCGACGCAAGAATAAGTAGGCATCTTCCAGTTCATTGACAGCCGTTTTCTCCAGCAACCCCACTTCGCCTAGGTGATGCAAACTCACTAAACATTGGCGATCTTGTAACTCTAGTTTTGAGCCACCGTAAATTAACTGAAAGACTTGTACGATAAATTCAACTTCACGAATCCCGCCTGCCCCTAATTTAATATCATCTTCAATATTACGGCGCAGAACCTCACGTTCAATCATTGCTTTCATTTCACGCATGGCTTCAAAAGCAGTGTAATCAACGTACTTTCGGAATACAAAAGGACGTGTCATTTCAAGAAGCTCATCTCCTTCTTTACCACCCGTCACGATACGAGCTTTAATCCAAGCATAGCGTTCCCATTCGCGACCATGTTGGCTGAGATACTTTTCTAATGCAGCATGACTAATCGCTAAAGCAGAACCATCCCCCCACGGACGAAGACGCATATCCACACGGAAAACAAAACCATCAGCGGTAATGTGATCCAGTAAATAAATCAGTTTTTGTCCCCATAAAATACAGAACTGCTGTACATCAATACATTTTCGCCCATTGGTTTCGCCTTGTTCATCAAAAGCAAAAATCAGGTCAATATCACTGGACAGATTTAACTCTTGTGCACCAAGCTTACCCATCGCAACGACAATTAAATCTTGCACATTGCCTTTATAACCCACAGGTTCACCATGTTTGGCAACCAATGGAATACGCGCAAAATCTTTGGCAGCGCAAATCGATACATCCGCAAAATCAGAAAGCTCACGAGTTAAAGTAACAACATCGGTTAATTGATTGGCATCTTGCCAAATCCAACGAAACATTAAACGCGCTCGAAGTACACGAAGTTCGCGCATCCACATGGTTTCATCAGTAATTTGATCTAATGTTTGGGAAACATAATCTTGAATTTGCTGGGTACTCAATGATGTTAAGTACTGATCAATTGCATAGTCTTGTTCTAAACTTTTTTGATGGATGCCTAACACCTGTTCAGCATATTGACTGGCACGTAATGTTTTCTGCAATTGCTGCACATTCATTCCACAAACCCTAGCATGATTTTTTTCTAGTTATAACAGCTACAAATGCTCAGGGAAAAGTGTTTTTAGACTTTTATCTCATGCAAACTAACCATTCACTTGAGTTGCCAGGCATTCTTGCTCATGACAGGCCGCATCCACATTCAAAACATGATGACTACTTGTTGCAGCAGGTAATAGTACTTTAAAAGTTGTCCCTTCGCCCTCTTTAGAAGTCACCGAGATTTCACCTTGATTTAAATCAACAAAACGTTTACACAGCACCAAACCAAGTCCAGTCCCACGCTCTCCAGCCGTTCCCTTAATACTTACCGTTAATTTTTGCTGGAATAAATCATCAATTTGAGCTTGAGACATACCTAAACCGGTATCTTGAATGGTCAATAAAATTTGCTGTCCAATTTGCTCTGTTGCCAAACGAACTGAGCCGCGACCATCTGTATGTGTAAATTTCAATGCATTGGAGACCAAATTTTGAATTACCGAAGTCATCATATTGATGTCCGCATTCACTTTCGTGCCAATTGCCACATCATTAATTAAGCGAATATTTTTTTTCACGGCTAAACCATTGAGTACATCACAGACAATTTTCGCCGATTGATTTAAATCGAAATTAATAGGGTGATAAACAAAACGTCCGCCTTCCGCCATGGCCCAATTCAACAGACTTTCAAGTAAGTTATAAGTCGATTGCGTGGTGTCATGTAAATAATCTGCAATATTTTGAATACTAGAATCATCTAAAGTACCACGCTCTTGTGCCAGCACTTCTGAAAAGCCCAATAGCCCATGAAACGGAGCACGTAAATCATGCGCAATAATTTGAAAAAATTTGGTTTTACTAAAATTCAGAGCTGATTGCTGTTCATACAATTCTTTTAATTCTGCATTTTCCACACGAAGTTGAATAATATTAACTAAGCTTTGCACAAACTCTTCGACAATTTTTAATTGTTTTTCCTCAAACTGTTCTGTCTGATCATCAAATAGCATGACCTTACCAATTGAAGCTTGATTATATTTCAAATCAAAAGCCACCATCCTGCGATGACCGACCCCAAGCTGCTTTAAATAAGCACTATAAGCTGGATAATTCTCTGAACAAGAGTCTATACGTGAATGGTTTTCAAAAAACGTATCAAGATAATCATCATCGGTTTGAGCAAGGAATGCTTTAAGCCCATTTTCTGAGGCATACCAAATATAAGGCTCATCTTTAAATGCCAAAATTGCGCTATCCGTACCTATCATGCCACGCGCAAATTTTAAAAAATCTTCGACACGATTATCGTCAGTGTAGACCCCCATGAGCAAAGACAAGCGGCAGGCAGCTAACAATTCAGTTTGTGATCCAATCTCAAGTAATTGAAGTACCATTCATTTGTTCTCCTAGGCTGATCTTTCAAATAAAAACCAACGACCGTGCTCAAGATTATTAGCAAAATTTATCATTCGACTCAATAACAAAAGCTAATAAAAAGACTAATGTCACTTACTTAATTTAATTCCACTTTAAAATATACCAAACGTTAAAATAATTTAATAGAAATATATCCAATATTCATTGTTAATATATTTTTTTATTCATACTAATCAATAGTATAATAAACCAAGTTAAGATGTGTTCACAATATCAAAATTGACTAGATTTTAATATCATTCAATTAACACAATCTAAATAGAAACATTCACTTACAGAACACTCAAAAAAACACATACAGAACTTTAGAGATGTATCACAAATTTTGGTGATATTTTCAAAGCATTTTTAGCCTAATGGGACAAAATCCGCCCATTTTTTATTTCTTGTAGGTTAAACACATTCTTTTAATTTGATTATTTTTTCTTAAAAATACCAATCACGACGATTTATATAAATCATTTTTTTGACATGGCATACAGAGCTAGCACAGCGATCGCTTTTACGGAGTCAATCTAATTTATTTTTCATCCATAGTATTTTTTGGATACCACGCCTAACGTCCCAAATTTCCAAATGAAGTTTTTTTACAGTGATTTACCCGGACTTCACAAAAACTGGTGAAGTTATGAACAATTGCGACGAAATGCAGGCAGCAATTAGGCATTATTTATTTGACGCTATAGCCATATTGTTTTACAAATAAATAAAGCCTGATGAGAAAACCGTATAAATACCAATAAAACTAATCACAATCTAATTGCTCAATAGTTTAAAACTATGAATGAGCCTTGATTCTTCTTAATTTTCAAAATATTGCCCCATTATTGGGCAACGAGTATTTATTTTCGTGTTGTATCATTTTTCTACGAAATGTCCACATCACTGTATCTTGCGTTGACTGAAAAGCCCTGAACACCGATACTTTCAATGTTTTATTTAAGCAAATCGGTTCGTAGGGGCTGTGCCATAAGCTCGGCCCTCAAAAACATAATCCAAAGCAAGGGGCTATATATGGCTGGTGGAAAGTCAACTATCATTTACACACTGACCGACGAGGCGCCATTATTGGCGACTTACTCTCTGCTGCCGATCATTGAGACCTTTACTAAGCCTGCTGGCGTTGAAATCGTTAAACGCGACATCTCTGTAGCAGCACGCGTACTCGCTGAATTTACAGATTACTTAAGCGACGAACAAAAGGTGCCAAATACTTTGGCAGAGCTTGGACAATTAACTCAAGATCCAAGCACAAACATCATCAAACTCCCAAATATCAGTGCTTCAGTTGGCCAATTGACTGCTTGTATTAAAGAGCTTCAATCTAAAGGCTTCGCAATTCCTGACTACCCGGAAAACCCAGCGACTGAAGAAGAAAAAGCAATCAAGGCGCGTTATAGCAAATGTTTAGGTTCTGCTGTGAACCCTGTACTTCGTGAAGGTAACTCTGACCGTCGTGCGCCTGCTGCTGTTAAAAACTACGCGAAAAAACACCCGCACTCTATGAGCGAATGGAAACAGTGGTCTCAAACTCACGTTTCTCACATGGACGAAGGTGACTTCTACCACGGCGAAAAGTCGATGACTTTAGACCGCGCGCGTAACGTAAAAATGGAATTGATCACTAAGTCTGGTGAAACTGTTGTTCTTAAGCCAAAAGTTGCGCTTCAAGAAGGCGAAATCATCGACTCAATGTTCATGAGCAAAAAAGCGCTTTGCGACTTCTATGAAAAAGAGTTAGAAGATTGCCGCGAAGCTGGTATTTTGTTCTCTCTACACGTTAAAGCGACCATGATGAAGGTGTCTCACCCAATCGTTTTCGGTCACTGTGTGAAGATTTACTACAAAGATGCATTCGAAAAACACGGCAAATTGTTTGATGAGTTAGGTATTAACATCAACAACGGTATGTCTGGTCTTTACGAAAAAATTGAAACTCTTCCGACTTCTCTTCGTGAAGAAATCATTGCTGACTTACACGCTTGCCAAGAACACCGTCCTGCGCTTGCAATGGTTGATTCTGCAAAAGGCATCACCAACTTCCACTCACCTAACGACGTAATTGTAGATGCATCTATGCCTGCAATGATCCGTGGTGGCGGTAAAATGTGGGGCGCTGACGGCAAACAGTACGACTGTAAAGCTGTAATGCCTGAATCTACTTTCGCGCGTATCTACCAAGAAATGATCAATTTCTGTAAATGGAATGGTAACTTTGATCCACGTACTATGGGTACAGTTCCTAACGTTGGTTTGATGGCGCAAAAAGCTGAAGAATACGGCTCACACGACAAAACTTTCGAAATCGCTGAAGCGGGTGTTGCAAACATCACTGACCTAGAAACTGGTGAAGTGTTGATGTCACAAAACGTGGAAGAAGGCGATATCTGGCGTATGTGCCAAGTGAAAGACGCTCCGATCCGTGACTGGGTGAAACTTGCTGTGACTCGTGCACGCAACTCAGGCATGCCTGCGATCTTCTGGCTTGACCCGTACCGTCCACACGAAAATGAACTGATCAAGAAAGTTGAAAAATACCTGAAAGATCACGACACTGCCGGTCTTGATATCCAGATCATGTCACAAGTACGTGCAATGCGTTATACGCTTGAACGTGTTGCGCGCGGTCTAGATACCATTTCTGTAACAGGTAACATCCTACGTGACTACCTAACAGACTTGTTCCCGATTATGGAATTGGGTACTTCTGCGAAAATGCTTTCTATCGTGCCGTTAATGGCTGGTGGCGGCATGTACGAAACTGGTGCGGGTGGTTCTGCGCCTAAACACGTACAACAACTTGTAGAAGAAAACCACTTACGTTGGGATTCTTTAGGTGAGTTCTTGGCGCTTGCTGTTTCTCTAGAAGAAATGGGCATCAAAGAAGACAACGCGAAAGCTAAACTTCTTGCAAATACGCTTGATGCTGCGACTGGTAAATTGCTTGACAATGACAAGTCTCCATCACGTCGTACTGGCGAACTTGACAACCGTGGCAGCCACTTCTACCTTGCTAAATACTGGGCTGAAGAACTTGCTGCGCAAGACGAAGATGCAGATCTTAAAGCGAAATTCGCTCCTCTTGCTCAAGCTCTTGCTGACAACGAAGAAAAAATTGTTGCAGAACTTGCTGAAGTTCAAGGTAAAGCTGCGGACATCGGTGGTTACTACGCTGTAGATACAGCGAAAGTAAATGCTGTAATGCGTCCAAGCGCAACTTTGAATGCTGCTCTTGATGCTGCTCAATAAGTTGATGCAAAACTAACTTAAGTTAGTGATGTAAAAAAACCAGCGCTTCGGCGCTGGTTTTTTTATTTCTTAGAATATGAAATGCTATTCCATATATGCATCGCATTTTATAGATATGAATTTATAGTTTTAAAGAAAGCTTATACAAAGAAATAGCCAAATTTATAAATAGAATTATCCACTCTATTTTTCTTAGGCAATAAAAAACCCCAAGTCTTAATAAGCTTGGGGTTTTTAGAATTTTGGTCCCGAGGGTCGGACTCGAACCGACACATCATCTCTGATAGTGGATTTTGAATCCACCGCGTCTACCAATTTCACCACCTCGGGTAGGTGTTGAAACGTATAATAAACTTTTTCAGAGACTTGTCAACGCAAGAAATTCCCAATTGATTAAAAATAAAGCGTACAGGTTTTTTTCGATGGATAATCCATCAATTTCAACGTTAAAACCCAAAAAAGTTTATACTAAGCCAAATTTCTTTTGCTTCTTTATCAGATTTCTTGACATGCAACTCTCTGACTTTAATTTCAATCTCCCCGATGAACTCATAGCCCGCTACCCGCTTGAAACACGAAGTGCGTCTCGCCTGCTACACCTTGATCGCCAAGGCCAATATCATGATCAACATTTCACAGATATTTTAGACCTGCTTGAACCGGGTGATTTATTGGTATTGAACGATACCAAAGTGATGAAAGCACGCCTCAAAGGTAAACGTGCAACAGGTGGTGCAATTGAAGTTCTTGTTGAGCGAATTTTAGACCCACAAACAGCACATTGCCACATAAAAGCCAGTAATACACCCAAAGAAGGTGCTGAACTGTTTATTGGCCCAGATGAAGTCAAAGTTACAGTAAAAGGTCGTCATGAAAACTTATTCGTAGTTGAGTTTTCACAACCTATTTTACAAGTTTTGGATTTGTATGGTGCATTGCCTATTCCACCTTATTTTAACCGTGAAGCTGAAAGTATTGATACTGAACGCTACCAAACTGTATTTAACGACCCAACAAAATTAGCATCTGTAGCTGCGCCAACTGCAAGTTTGCATTTTGATGAAGCACTACTAGAAAAATTAGCCGCAAAAGGCATTAACAAAACATTTGTGACCCTACACGTAGGTGCTGGAACGTTCTTGCCTGTACGTACCAATGACATTGAAAATCATATCATGCACAGCGAATGGTGTGATGTATCAGAAGATTCAATGGCTTTAATTCGCGAGACCAAAGCTCGTGGCAATAAAGTCATTGCAGTCGGCACCACTGCGACTCGTGCAACAGAAAGCGCGGCGCAAGCGAATGGTGGCGAATTAAAAGCATGGACAGGTGATACTCAAATCTTTATCTATCCAGGATATGAATTCAAAGTGGTCGACCGCTTAATCACTAACTTCCACCTTCCAGAATCTACTCTTTTAATGTTGGTTTCTGCCCTTTCAAATCGCGACAATATTTTAAATGCGTATCACCATGCGGTTGAAAGTAAATATCGTTTCTTCAGTTATGGTGATGCCATGCTGATTGATAATATCAACGTAAAATAATTCGCTTATAGAAGCCACGCCCATGCCGATTGATACTGTGAAACATTCCATCCACATTCGTCGTAAGAAAAATGAAGTGGTTTTTCGCAATATTGCTCGGTTATGGGATATTGGTCGTAACGCTGAAACACAGCAAGACATCCTTGATGGATTGCATCCTTGGAATGCACCTATCACACTCAAATTTGAAAATTTATTGCCCTTAGCTTTAGGGTTTATAGGCGCCTGCTTTGCCCTATTTATTGTGATACAACCTGACCACGCTTGGGCACAACTTTGCTTTGTAGCGGGCTTAATCATGCTGTTTTGGGCATATATCAGTTATGAAAAAGATGATCCGCTTGAAGATGTCATTGAATACTTAGAAAAAGAATGTATCGCCAAAAAATATCATTTGGCCTTTAATCAACAACCTCAACATATTTCCATTCAACTGAATCATTTGCAGTTTCTTGGTCATCTCAAACGTATGTTTCCAGTATTTAATCAAGGTAGCTTGTCCAATGAGATTAGCTCTTATGCAAGTACCGTCTGGGAAGATGAAAATCAGCAGCAACATCAGGTGATGGTATTTCAATATCACTATGTCCATGAAATCCGTGTACGTGATAAAGATGGTGATGAAGTTAAAGTCAAAGAAATTCACAAAGACCTTTGGGGCGTTTTTGTGTTTGATGTCTCTATTCACGGGCTAGCTGTTTCAGCTTCAGGTAAAGATTATGCTTATCCATACAGCTTTCCATGGCATAGCAGCGATATACAAACCAATCGTAAATTAAAGTTCTTTTGCAGCGATGAATTGGCGTCGGCAAAGCTACTCACACCAAGCTTTGTACTGAAACTTTCGGATTTTTTTCAGCAACGACAAGGTGACCTGCTATTTCATCCGAACAATCAAATAATGTGCTATCTTGGTTCTCTAGATTTATTTAAAGTCAGCAGCAAAGCCAAACAGATAAACGACGTTTCGGCATTACGTGGACATTTAAGAACTGGTGGTGTTTCAAAAAGTATGCTGAAAAAAAGCAGGTTGAATTTTGATAAAATAGAGAAATGCAAATAACTCTAGAAATCAAATGTCCAACCTGCCTCAGTGACAGTATAAAGAAAAATGGCATC
>NZ_VOYM01000025.1:0-42815 GCF_013420285.1 Acinetobacter sp. YH01019 | reverse complement strand
TCGCACCATGAGGTGTAATATTTTGGTTTTGATACCTGAGTGACAGCCTTGATAACTGAGAGCATGATCACCAATAAATTGACGTCTGCATATTTTACATTGGTAATTTTGCTTACCATCTACTTTTATGCCATTTTTCTTTATACTGTCACTTAGGCAGGCTGGACACTTGATTTCTAGAGTTATTCGCATTTCTCTATTTTATCAAAATCCAACCTGCTTTTTTTCAGCATACTTTTTGAAACACCACCAGTTTTTATTGTTCTAAACTGGCTTTAAACAGTTGCATCGCCTGACCACGATGGCTGATTTTATTTTTTTCTTCTTTACTCATTTCTGCACTTGAAAGCCCTAACTCGGGTAACAAGAACAGTGGATCATAACCAAAACCATTTTCCCCACGAGCAGCCTCTAGTACTTCACCTTTCCAAATGCCTTGGAAAATTTGTGGGAGTGGGTCTTCTGCATGTTGTACCAATGCTAAAACACAAACGAACATGCCTTCGATGACTTCGCTTTCTTTACGAAGTGGTTTGAGGTCTGCGAGTAATTTACTGTTATTGGCTGCATCATTGCCATGTTCACCTGCATAGCGTGCAGAGTATATGCCTGGTGCACCGCCCAATACTGGTACGCAAATCCCTGAATCATCAGCAATCGCAGGTTTACCCGAAATTTTAGAAGCATGACGGGCTTTAATAATGGCATTTTCGACAAAGCTTAAACCGTCTTCAATGGCATCTTCAATATTAAGTTTGCCTTGAGCAATCACTTCAACAGGTAAGTTGAGCTCTGCAAATAATTTTTCAAATTCCGCAATTTTACCTTTGTTATTGCTTGCGAGGACTAATGTGCCTTGAGATAACCAATCAGTTGATGCCATGTGAAGGATCCGTGCTTTAAAAATTATGCGGTTATTTTAACAAGTCCGACTCATGGATAGGCAATAAAAAAGCACCCGAAGGTGCTTTTTATAGATTCAAAACTTATTGAGCTTGAATCCATCTGTCGGCACGGTCACGTGCTTGACGAATTTGGTCTTGGCTTAAGTTGGCAGCCAAAGCGGTTTTCTTACCTTCCGATAAGCTAATTACTTTGTTGTCGAGCATGCCATCACGGGTAGATAGCTCATACCATTGGTACGCACCCATATAGTTTTTCTTTTGCTCTTCCATCATGGCTAAGTTGAAGCTCGCACGGTTATCACCACGGCTAGCAGCTTTTTCAAAGTATTGACGCGCCAAAGTTTCATCTTTTTTTGTGCCAATACCATCCGCCAACATACGGCCAACATTTAATTGAGCCGCAGAAAGGCCTTGGTCCGCAGCAGCTTTGTACCAAGCAAATGCTTGGCGCTCATCTTTGCTAACGTCTTTACCTTGTTGGTACTTGGTGCCTAAGTAAAACTGTGCACCTGCTTGGCCTGATTTCGCAGCTTTAGTTAGGCTATTGATATCCATAATTGAATATTGTGCAGCTTGGCTAGAAACTGAAGATGATGGAGCAACATAATCCGCATGGGCTTGTATGCTAAAAAGTCCAATCAGTAGTGTCGTGCTTAATAATAATTTTTTCATAGAGCGCTCACTCGATAAATTGCGACTTCACCAAATAGATTTGGGAGACGTTTACTCAGTAAACTGTCTTGTTGATCCCCATTCACGGCAAGTCGGTTAATAATCCGGATGTTATTTTCAGCACACAGCGCTTCAAAATCGCGGAAAGTACATAAATGAATGTTGGGCGTGTTATACCACATATAAGGTAACGCGTCCGAAACCGGCATCATTCCTTTCAAAGCAAGGAAAGATCGCGTCTTCCAATGCGCAAAGTTAGGAAAAGTAATGATCGCTTGTTTCCCCACACGCACCATATCACGTAAAAGAACGTCAGGTGCATCTACAGCTTGCAAGGCTTGTGCCATAACCACATAGTCGAAAGACTGGTCGGCAAAACGACTTAAACCTAAATTTAAGTCCTGCTGGATGATATTTAACCCGCGACTGACTGCAATTGCAATCTTTTCTTGATCAATTTCTAATCCATATGCACGAATATTGTGCTTTTTACTCATATGAGAAAGCAGTTCACCATCACCACAACCCAAGTCGAGGACGCTTGAATCCGGCTTAATCCAACGTTCAGCAAGTTGATGATCAATACGCATTAGTTGCTCTCCTTCGCAGTTGTTTTGAGATGTTCTTCACCGCCCAGGAAGGCACGTAAAGTTTTCACATACAAAGGAATAGGGAATAAGAAAGAGTCATGACCTTGTTCCGCTTCAATATCCACATAACTAACAGGTTTATGATTGCTAATTAATGCATCCACAATTTCTTGCGAACGTTGTGGGGTAAAACGCCAGTCTGTTGTAAATGACACCAAAAGGAATTTACATTTGGTATTGGCCATGGCCTTTTTCAAAGACTGTTCGTATTCACGAGATGGATCAAAGTAATCCAATGCTTTGGTCATAATGAGATAGGTATTGGCATCAAAGTTACGGCTAAATTGTTCACCTTGATAACGCAAATAGCTTTCAACTTGGAACTCAACATCGAAACCATACATAAATTTGCCCGACTTTAAGTCACGACCAAATTTTTGTTTCATCGCTTCTTCAGACAGGTAGGTGATATGACCGACCATACGTGCCAAAATCAACCCACGTTTTGGATAGCTATCATTTTCTAAATAGCGACCATCATGGAAATCTGGATCAGATAAAATTGACTGACGCGCCACTTCGTTGAAGGCAATGTTCTGTGCAGATAATTTTGGGGCACTGGCAATGATTACACATTTATGCAAGCGCTCTGGGTAGTCCACAGACCATTGTAACGCTTGCATGCCACCCAGTGAGCCACCAATAATCGAATACCAAACATCAATTCCTAAACGGTCAGACAACATGGCTTGGGTTTTGACCCAGTCACGAACTGTCACCAGTGGAAAATCAGGGCCATAAGGGCGGTTGTCATTTTCAGGGTTTGGTGATGTTGGACCTGTAGAACCGCTACAGCCACCAATATTATTTAGCGCAACCACAAAGAATTTTGAAGTATCAATGGCTTTGCCTGGGCCAATACATGAATCCCACCAACCTGGTTTTTTATCATCTTCATGATGATAACCTGCGGCATGGTGATGGCCTGAAAGCGCATGACAAATCAAAATCGCGTTGGATTTATCTGCATTGAGTTCGCCATAAGTTTCAACCATGAGTTCAAAACGCGGGAGAATGCGATCACATTCGAGCTCTAACGGCTCTTCGAAAATGAACTTTTGTGGGGTAACTAAGCCCACTGAGTCGTTTGGAAAAGACACAGGAAATATTCGCCTTAAATCTTTAGTATGAATAATAAAAGGATACCACTTGAGGGTATCCTTCTAAAGTCATTTTAGTGCTATTTATTATTGCTATTGCTTATACCGCAGCAGCCATCACTTGCTCAGTGCTCAAAACACCTTGCTCGATCAAACGGTTAGTACTAGCAATAATTGCTTCAATCGATGCAGTGACAATGTTGTCATGTACCCCAGCACCAAATGCTGATTTACCCGTGCCTTTCACTTGAATCTCAACCAATGCCAATGCTTTTGCATGTGCACCAGAGCTAATGCTACGTTCTTCATAGCTTAAAACATCAATTGGTAACTGAAGTGCATTTAAAATGGCAGAGATTGGGCCGTTGCCTTCACCGCGCAATTGTTGCGTTTCACCATTTACTTCAATATCAAGTTCAATGACTTGTTTGCCATTTTCATCGTGTAAACGATAATTTTTCGCTGCGTAATGTGAGTCTTTTGCAGCAACATAAGTTTCTTTGAATAAAGACCAAATTGCTTGCGCTGAAATCTCAGTACCTTGTTCATCCGTTTTTTGTTGCACAATTTGCGAGAATTCAATTTGAATACGGCGTGGCAACACAACGTTGTAATTCGATTCTAACAAATACGCAATACCACCTTTACCAGATTGTGAATTGACACGAATTACAGCGTCATAATCGCGGCCCAAGTCTTTAGGGTCGATTGGTAAGTAAGGCATATCCCACATTTCTTCGTTCTTTTGGAACTCGAAACCTTTTTTGATGGCATCTTGATGCGAACCAGAGAATGCGGTGAAGACCAAGTCACCAGCATATGGGTGGCGAGGGTGTACAGGCAAACCTGTGCATTCTTCAATTGTTGAGATAATTTCGTTAATGTTAGAAAAATCTAAGTTAGGTGCAACGCCTTGGGTATACATGTTTAATGCAATTGCTGCGACGTCTACGTTACCTGTACGCTCACCGTTACCGAAGACACAACCTTCAACACGGTCAGCACCTGCCATGATCGCCAATTCAGATGCTGCAATACCACAGCCTCGGTCATTATGACAGTGCACAGAAATAATTACCCCGTCACGACGTTGTAAATTACGGTGCATCCATTCGACTTGGTCGGCATAGACATTTGGACCTGACACTTCAACGGTTGCTGGTAAATTCAAGATCACTTTGTTCTCAGGAGATGCTTCCCAAATTTCAGTGACAGCATCACAGACATCTTTCGCAACTTCTAATTCTGTTGCAGTAAAACACTCTGGACTGTATTGGAATACAAATTCAGTTTCAGGCTGTTTTGCTGCATATTCTTTGACTTTAGTTGCAGCATTGATCGCCAATTGTTTAGCGCCCTCAACGTCCACATTCAACACTTTATTGCGGAATGTTGGCGAGTTTGAGTTATATATATGCACGATTGCACGTTTTGCACCTTGTAGCGATTCAAAAGTACGTTGAATCAAATGATCACGTGCTTGAACCAATACTTCGATGTAAACATCATCAGGAATATGACCACCTTCAATCAACAAACGGGTAAAATCGAAGTCGATTTGAGATGCAGAAGGGAAGCCGATTTCAATATGTTTGAAACCAATTTTCACAAGCATTTGGAACATTTTGAACTTTTGTTCAATGTTCATTGGCTCAAAGATCGCTTGATTACCGTCACGTAGGTCGGTACTCATCCAGATCGGCGCTTTATTGATTTCGTTGTTTGGCCATTGACGGTCTGGTAAGTCAACACGTTGGTACATGCGACGGTATTTTTTGCTTGGATCTGCCAACATCATGTGAAAACTCCTTAGATAGTACCGTGAGCAAAATGTCGTGGATAAACGGCAGGTATTACTTATATAGATTGTGTCTATTCTAGCAATTTACAAGTTTAATTTCGGAGTCATTAGTCGAAAGTCTGAAAAATCCTTTAGGATTCGCATGACTTAGCTTTACCGCAGAGCTTGTAAATGTATAACTAAATATTAGTCTATATATTCCGGAAATAATTTCCTAAATTTGCGTCAGTCACGCATAACGGGAAAATATTTTTCTATAAAAACACTATTTTTGAAAAATATAATCTTCATTGATCTCATCGATGGTAGCTGTTCCCATCAACGCCATGGTAATTTCAAGTTCTTCTTTTAATATTTTCAGCACATGCGCCACGCCTAAAGCACCGGCCGTAGCCAAACCGTAAATGCATGGGCGCCCCACCAATACTGCAGCTGCACCTAAAGCAATGGCTTTAAATACATCAGAACCACGGCGAATCCCGCCATCATATAAAACTGGAAAATCGGCAGGCACGACTTTCTTTATGAGTTGTAAGGCCGTGAGTGGAGCAACACAGCCATCTAAAACGCGACCACCATGATTCGACACAATAATCCCTTGCACGCCATGTTGTAGTGCTAACTTGGCATCGTGAGGACTAACAATGCCTTTTAAAATAATTGGTAATGAGGTGTTTTGACTGAGCCAAAGGATATCCGCCCATGTTGGTGCGATTTTCATCAAGCCATTAAAAACGGGATGATCACCGTCTTTTAATTCGGGTAGGGGAATATGGGCAGGCGTATGCGGATGCTGCATACCTTCAGGCAAATGGAAAAAAACGCGGCGTTCACGGTCGCGAATACCGGTATGTGGAGAGTCTACCGTCACCACGATGGCTTTAAACTGCTGAGCTTCAGCCATTTTAACGAGGACTAAGGATTTTTCACGTTCACCTTGCCAATACAACTGAAACCATTTGTACGGATTGTCTTGTTTTAAAGTCCGCATATCAGTATTGGTGAAAGTACTGAGAATCATATTGCTCCCCAAAACCTCTGCGGCGAGTGCAGTTGCTGCCTCTGCTTCCGGGTGGAATTGTTGCTGGTGTCCGATGGGTGCGACAAAAATTGGATGCGGAAACTGTTGCCCTAAAATTTCACACGCTGTATGGCCTTGGGTTAAGTCCTTAAGCATGCGCGGCAGTAGTTGAATGTGTTCAAATTGAGACAAATTTCCAAGCACACTATGTTCATCCATCGAACCGCCTTGCAAGTACTGCCACACCATGTTGGAAAGGTGTTTTTCAGCCTCGACTTCATAATCTGCAATAGTTTGCAAATGCGCTGGAATTTGAGTCAATGGAGCTAGAACGGTTTCAGTGTGCATAGTTTTTCTATTCTTAATAGCAAAATGTCTTAAAAGTTAAGAAGTCTTAAAGGTAAATTTATGAAAATGCTAATTTAAATTTCAGCCCATTTACGAAGTAGGTTGTGATACAGACTGGTTAGTTTGACCACTTCTGCATGTGCATCTCCCAACTCCATACGCAAATTTTGAATGCTTTGGTCAAGATTGAACAGCATATGGCGATCTGCATCATCTCGAATCATACTTTGTAGCCAAAAAAATGAAGCGATGCGGCAACCCGCAGTCACAGGTGTCACTTCATGCACACTGGTCGATGGATATAAAATCATATCGCCTGCAGGCAGTTTAACTTCGTGATAACCATAGGTATCCTCAACGACGAGTTCACCGCCTTCATATTCCTCAGGTTCACTTAAAAAAATCGTGCAAGATAGATCAGTGCGAATGCGTTTATTGCTGCCGTGTATCCAGCGAATTGCGTTATCGACATGAAAACCAAAAGTCTCGCCATTTTCATAACGATTAAAATAGGGAGATAAAATGTTTAAAGGGAGGGCCGCCGAAGTGAACAGGGCATGGTGTGATAGTTCATGCAAAATGATATCGCCCAAATGCTGGGTGAGCGGATGTTCAACATCGAGTTGCTGATTATTTTTTACATTTTTTGAGAGCGAACCGGTGGTATTTTGCCCATCAATCCATTCCACCTTTGCCATTTCAGTGCGGAAGTATGTGACTTGTTCTTTGCTCAATACATTTGGGATATGGTGAATCACAGCCTGACCTTTTGAAAATGTAATGTTTTTATGCTTTGATCATATACAAAAATAGCCTCTATGAAGAGGCTATTTAGGATAAATCCCATAAAATATTTATGGGATTTTATTTTAAAACCAGTATTTAAACTTAGTATTTAAAGTTTAAAGAAAGTACTGCACTACGGCCTTCAGCTTCTGCAGCATAGTGAGAAGAATATGCTTTGCTGAAATAACGTTTGTCAGAAAGGTTATTTACATTCAACTGTAAGTTAACATTTTTGTCGATTTCATAGCGAGCCATAGCATCATAGCGTACATAGCCGGGTACAAACTTAGTATTAGCAGTATTGCCATAGACTTTATCAGAAGCTATAGCGCCACCACCAATCGTCAACTGTGGTAATACTTTATAAGTAGTCCACAATGTCGCACTGTTTTTAGCCATTTGCGGTAACTTATTGCCTTTATCGCTGCTGTTGTAAGCAACTTCTGTTAACTCACTATCTAAATAGCTATAGCCTGCTGCTACAGCCCATTTATCCGTAATATTACCGTTTAAGCCCAATTCAAAACCATCAACTTTACTTTCACCGACATTGGCAGAAGTATTTGCATCAATTGCAACACGTGTATTTTGTTTTTCAGTACGGAAAATTGCCGCAGTCACATTTGCACGTTTATTAAAAATGTCCCATTTTGTGCCAATCTCATAAGTACGTGCTTTTTCTGGGTCTAGATCATTGATTGATGCTGAGTTACCAGAACCAATAGAATCATTACCGTCGCCATCGCCTGCATTGATCCCGACTGGGCTTGCTGAAGTCGCATAACTTGCATAAATTGCACCATTTTCAGTTGGTTTGAAGGTCAGACCTGCATTCCAACTCCAGAAATCGGTGTTGCTTTCATATTTAGTGCCTGCAGGAATTTTAACTGCAGAAGCACCACGGCCTGAGGTGCCTTCTTTATTATACAGTAGCTCAGTATCAAATTTATCCCAACGAGCGCCAAGATCTAATAACCATTGAGGGTTAATTTCAATGTTATCTATAAAGTAAATACCTGTAGTTTTTGTCGTTTGAGTCGTTTTTGCTTTATTCGCAGCAATTGAACCTAACCAAGCATCTTTAGAGTTTGGATTGTTGGTTGAAGTGCACCAGCCGTTTGGGTTGGTAATTGTACAAGCACCTGAAGCGATACTTCCGCCAATTTGTGCGGTATTCGGATCAGTTATATCATAGCCGCCAACATCTGTTTCTTGGTTGCTATATTCTGCACCTAAATTAAAACGATGACTCAAAGATCCAGTGTTGAATTTGCCTGCCAAGTACAGTTGATCGCCCCATGTATTACTATCGGTAATACGTGAGTTCGCACGACGCCAAATGCCTTTATCTTTCAGCTGACCAGTAGTTGTATCAATGAAGTTACCTTGAGAGTCATCTGGTTGAGTCCAGAGATAATCATTTTTAGATTTCGAATACGTCGTTACATTTGAAATTGTTAGATCATCAGTTAGATCATGCTCTAGTTTAATTGTACCAATTTGGTTTTCTTGCTTTTGAAAATCGCGGTCTTTCCAACCGTAATAAACACCTTGAGGTACATCAATTGGTTTTCCATTGCCATTTAAATTAAAGTTCGGATTAGTAGATCCAAATGGATTGTTATATGGAACACCTGAGTCAGGAAGATCATCAGTTTTTAAATAGTAATAGCTTAAAGTTGCACGTGTTGGTGTATCTAGGCCAAAAGTAATACTTGGTGCGATACCTGCACGCTTATATTCTGCGCCGTCATCACCTTGCCCAGCTTTATTGTTGTGGTGACCCATTACTGCAACGCGAGCAGCAATGCCATTACCAAAATCTTTATTTCCGTCTAAAGTAATACGTTGATAATCATCAGTACCTGCACCAACAGAACCTTCTAAAGAATCACCTTTTTTAGCGACTTTAGAGATCATGTTAATGCTACCACCAACTGAACCGCCACCGCCAAGAGTAGAAGCGGAACCTTTAGTGACTTCAACTTGTTCGATTGCAAACATTTCTCGGTTCTGTGATGTTCCACCACGTACGCCATCTACGTAAATAGAGTTTTCAGAGGTATAACCACGAATAAATGGACGGTCTCCATTTGGGTTGCCACCTTCACCAGCACCTAGGGTAATACCAGGTACATTACGTAAAGCATCGCTTAAAGTTGTAACTTGAGTATCTTCCATCAATTGCTTAGAAATAACAGAAACTGATTTTGGTGTATCAAGTAGAGGAGCAACAAATTTAGTATTCGCTGATTTATCAACTTTTAAGCTCGGTGCTTTTTCAGCGACAACTTCTTGGTTAATGGTTGGAAGTTGAGTTGTTTGTTCTTGTGCAATTGCATTTGCTGCAATTACAGATAAAGAAGATGCAATTGCTGAAGAAACAATTTTCTTACGTGTTTTAATGAAGGCCATTTCGAACCCAATTTCGAATAGTGAATTTGTATGCGAATAATAATGATTCTTATTTTGTCTTACATCTTTATGTAATTGTAAATCACGATAGATAATCATATTGTGATAGTCCTACTTAATGTAATGATATAACAAGTACATATTAAGGTTATGTTTTTATTTGATATTGATAAAATAATGATTGCGTTGCTTTTTTATTGAGATTTTAAATTTTCTAAAAAAAGCGCTACTTCGTGAATTAAATATGAATAATTTGTACTTTTACATATAAATAAAAAAACCTGCCGAAGCAGGTTTTTTACTTAATGAAAATTAAAACTTCGTGTTAATACTTAACCAGTAGCTGCGTGATTTGTACTTATTATTGTAGTCATCACGATAGCTAGGGGTGTAATCACCATTGGCATCCGCAGTAAATGTAGTTTTGTATGTGGTGAAGTCTTCGTCGAATAAGTTGTTTACACGAGCATTTACAGTAAACATATCATTGATTTTATATGAACCGCCTAAATGGAAAACTGTAGAATCTTTGAAATATAAAGCTTCATTTGTGTCAGCATTAACTTGGTCAAAACGGTCTGCACGGTATTCAGAGGTTAAGAATAGATTGAATGAATCTGTTGCTTTCCAATCGAGTGTTGCATTAACCATATGCTTGGCAGTATTGCCAAGAGGTAGGCCTTTTTCAGCACCACTTTTCTGTTCGCTATCTGTATAAGTGTAGTTTGCACGTAAAGAAATTTGATCAAGCAGCTGTAATTTTCCAGCCAGCTCTAGTCCTTGAATAACAACCTCATCAATATTGACAGTACGCGTAGTAGATGAATAGCCAAGATCTTGATATTCACCTGTATTTGCGCAGATTAAACCTGTCGTGCCGCCGCATGCCTGAGAGTCAATTTTATCTTCAAATTTATTATGGAAGACAGTCGCATTAAAGTTATGGCCTGCTGGATGTTGCCAATATGCGGCTAGCTCAGAACTAATACTTGTTTCAGGCTCTAAATCAGGGTTACCAAATTGTGGAGAGGTTCCTTGACCGCCAAAACCGACAATGCCGTCATAAAGTTGAGTCGTTTTAGGTGTTTTATAACCCGTACTTACACCGCCTTTAACAGTAAATGCATCGTTAAAGTTATATACGCCGTATAAGCGAGGACTGAATTGGTCACCAAAAACTTCATGATTGTCATAACGTAAACCAGTTGTTAGGGCGAAAGGCTGTGTGATTTGCCAGGTGTCTTCAGCAAATAATGACCACATATTATGATCTTGGACTTGTGCTGGCGTACCAGACTCCATACCAAAAACACCATCGGTTAATTCACCGCGGATAATTTGAGTACCAACAATCACATTATGTTCACCAGCTAGTTCAAATGGCATAGCTAAATTTGCATCTAATGTATATTGGGCACTTTCTAAAGTGCGTGATGGACGGGGTAAGAAAGTTTCTTCTGCAATCTTTTTACGTTCCGCTTCTGATAGCCCTGCATAATTGCCTGTGCCATTCAGCATTTCAAGCAGCTGTTTTCGCTCTGAAACAGTAAATGGCAATGTACGACCTTTGTTATTGGTTTCTACGTGTGCCAAAGAAACAAAGCTTTTACCAAAATTCCATTCGCCTTCATGAGTTAAAGACCATGTATCACGCGTAAACTTTTGCTCTTTATCATAGCCTGCTCGAGGGTCAGCACGGGTGCAAGGCTTGGCTATTGAACAATTTTGACGCCAAATAGAATCAATACTATCGACAGTACCTAACTGACCTTCTGAGTTATCATATTCTTGACGTGAAGTATCAATATCAGCCCAGATTGTTTGATTGTCTGAAATATTCCAAGATAATCGGGCACCTAATGACATATTTTCATTATTTACAGTACGTCCACCACCGCCAAAACCTAAGGTACGGTCATGCACGACACCGTTTGGATCTGTAGCAGGTGCATAAGTTGGATTAGATTCGTCCCGCTCATATAAGCTGCCACGTACAGTTAGTCCTAATTTATCTTTAATCAGCGGTCCCATAAGATTGAAATCAATGGTGCTGTCTGAACCAAAATCATCATTTTCTTCAAAAGTACGACTATGAGTAACAGACCCTGACCAACTATCTGATACTTTTTTTGTAATGATATTGATGACACCGCCCATTGCATCTGCACCGTAAAGAGTAGAGGCAGGCCCACGAATAACTTCAATGCGTTCAATTGAATCTAAAGGTGGGATATGGTTGAACTGGTTGCCACCAAAACTGTTTGGATAAATGTCGCCATGGTTATTTTGGCGCTTACCATCAATGAGAATAAGTGTGTAATCACCACCCATACCACGCATAGAAATAGAGCCTTGCCCTGTTTTATCGTTGGTCTCGCCAATATCTACACCTTCAAGCTCGCGTACGGCATCCAGTAATGTCATGTATGGTTTTTTTTCTAATTCAGCTTTGGATATGACAGAAATACTGGCAGGTGCATCCTTGATTTTTTGTTCAAAGCCAGCTGCAGAAACAACAATGGTTTCCATCTGTTGAGCTTGAGATTCAGTCGTTTCAGCATGTGCGAAACTCGTAGTAGTTACAATTGCCCCAAGTAAAGCCGCTGAAATAGGATTGAGATTAAAGTTACTCATAATAGAATTCCAAAAATGGACGAGATAAAAATATGAAAATGAATATAAATCAAACATCAAGAATAATAGTGAGAAAGTTTCTCATTTTCAATAATTAATCAAAAAAACATCAATATTATTCTTTAAAAAGCTATCAGACGTACGAAAAGAAGGGAGCGCATCGATAGGGTATATAGTGCTATAATCGATTTTTGTATATATTTAAATGTTGTCATATAATGTGGCACTTTTTTTTAAACTGTTAATTAACAAAATATCGAGGAAGCCATGCAAGTAACTTCTGAAGCGGTTTCGGGCGTTGCCCGTCGTTTAACTGTATCTGTACCGACGAGCCGTGTTAACGAGCAATTTGAAGCTCGCTTGAAACGCACTGCCAAAACTGTGAAGATCAACGGCTTCCGTCCAGGTAAAGTGCCTGTAAACGTTGTACGTCGTGAATACGGTGCTGGTATCTATCAAGAAGTTGTGAACGACGTTATTCGTGACACAGTTTTTGAAGCAATCCAACAAGAAAAAATCAACGCTGTTGGTATGCCAAACATCGACAAAACTGAAATGAAAGACGACGCTTTAGTTTTTGAAGCAACTGTTGAAGTTTATCCAGAAGTTGAAGTGAAATTCGAAGGTCTTGAAGTTGAACGTAAAGCAACTGACGTAAGCGACAAAGACGTTGACACAATGCTTGAAAATCTTCAAAAGCAACGTGCTTCATGGGCTGAAACTAAAGGCATGGCTAAGAAAGACATGCAAGTAACTTTCGACTTTGAAGGTACTGTTGATGGTGAGAAGTTTGAAGGCGGCGCTGCTGAAGACTTTAAACTTGTATTGGGTTCAGGTCGTATGATCCCTGGCTTCGAAGATGGCATCGTTGGTATGAAGAAAGGCGAAGAGAAAGTTATCGACGTAACTTTCCCAGAAGATTACCAAGCTGAAAATCTTGCTGGTAAAGCTGCTCAATTCAAAATCACTGTTAAGCTTGTTGAAAAACAAAAACTTCCAGAAATTGATGCTGAATTCCTTAAAATCTTCGGTTTAACTGAAGAAGAAGGCGTTGAAAAACTTAAAGCTGACGTTCGTAAAAACATGGAACGTGAAGTGAAAAATGGTCTTCGTAACCAAGTGAAAGGTGCAACTTTTGATGCACTTGTAGCTGCGAACGAAGTTGAAATTCCAGAATCTATGCTTGCTCAAGAAATTGACCGTCAACGTCAACAAATGATCCAGCAATTCACTCAACAGTTTGGTGCTCAAGGTGCGAAAGCATTTGACTCAAGCATGCTTCCAGATGAATTGTTCAAAGAACAAGCTGAAAAAGCAGTAAAACTTGGCGTATTAGTAAGCAAAGTATTGGCTGATGCTAAACTTGAAGTAGATGCTGCACGTGTTGATGCTTATATCGAAGATATGGCTTCTTCTTATGAAGATCCTAAAGAAGTAATCGAATACTTCAACAACGATAAACAGCAACGCGCTCAAATCGAATCAGTAATTTTAGAAGACCAAGTTGTAGATTACATCTTAGCTTCTGCTAAAGTAACTGACACTAAAGTTAGCTATGAAGACTTATTGAAAGAGCAACAAGCTCGTCAACAAGGCTAATTACTAGCTCTGTAAAAAAAGGCGCATTAAGCGCCTTTTTTTATCGCTGCAAGCCCTTAAATAAGTTGTCCTAATTTCACAATGCATATGAAAAAAATATCTGTTATTTAATTGGGAATCTTTTGCAATTTCGACAAATATCCCTCATATTGTGATTTATGGGTTGAGTCAGAAAAATTTAGGAATAAATAACGTATGTATGTTCCAACAATTGAAAACGCACTAGTGCCAATGGTAGTTGAGCAATCTTCTCGTGGTGAGCGTTCTTTTGATATTTACTCACGCCTTTTGCGTGAACGTGTGATTTTTTTAACCGGTGAAGTAGAAGATAACATGGCGAACTTAATTGTTGCGCAAATGTTGTTTTTAGAAGCTGAAAACCCAGACAAAGATATTCATTTATATATCAATTCACCAGGTGGTTCGGTGACTGCAGGTATGGCAATTTACGATACTATGCAATTTATTAAACCGGATGTTGTGACTTACTGTATGGGTCAAGCTGCATCAATGGGTGCTTTCCTGCTGAATGCTGGAACCAAAGGTAAGCGTTACTGTCTTGAAAATGCCCGTGTCATGATTCACCAACCGCTCGGTGGTTTCCGTGGTCAGGCATCGGATATTGAAATTCACGCACGTGAAATTCTATTTATTAAAGAACGTTTAAATCGTTTAATGGCTGAGCACAGTGGTCAAGACTATGAAACTGTTGCTCGCGATACTGACCGTGACAACTTTATGACAGCACAAGCTGCTAAAGAATATGGTCTAGTGGATGAAGTTTTATCTAAACGTCCATAAGTTTTAAAAAATTAATTATTGGAGTGAATATGTCCGAACATCCTCAAGGACAAAAACATTGTTCATTTTGCGGTAAAACGCAGTCTGAAGTCGGGAAACTGATTGCAGGTGAGGACGCGTACATCTGTAATGAGTGTGTGGACGTATGTCTTGACCTGGTTCAAACCAGTCAACAAGTTGAAACCAATGACTGGGCGACTCGACCGCTTCCAAAGCCGCATGAAATTCGTGCTGCGCTCGATCAATATGTGATTGGTCAAGATGTTGCGAAAAAGACTTTGTCTGTTGCGGTTTATAACCACTATAAACGTCTGAAAGTCGGTACAAGTGGCAAGAAACCTGAAGATGGTGTTGAGATTTCAAAAAGTAACATCATGTTGGTTGGACCGACAGGTTCAGGGAAGACATTACTTGCTCAAACGCTTGCGCGTCTACTTGATGTTCCATTTGCTATGGCAGATGCAACAACATTAACTGAAGCAGGTTATGTGGGGGAAGATGTTGAGAACATTGTTCAAAAGCTTCTCCAAAAAGCTGATTACGATGTAGAAAAAGCCCAAAAAGGCATCATCTATATCGATGAAATCGACAAAATTACCCGTAAGTCTGAAAACCCATCGATCACACGTGATGTGTCGGGTGAGGGCGTACAACAAGCATTGCTGAAAATGATTGAAGGCACGGTTGCCTCAATTCCTCCTCAAGGTGGTCGTAAGCATCCGCAGCAAGAATTCATTCAGATTGATACCTCGAACATCTTGTTTATTTGTGGTGGTGCATTCTCAGGTCTTGAGAAAATTGTGCAACAGCGTCAAGAAAAAGGTGGTATCGGCTTTACTGCTGAAGTGCGTAAAAAAGATGAAACGAAGAAGTTATCTGATTTGTTCCGTCAAGTTGAAGCGACTGACTTGGTAAAATTTGGTTTAATTCCAGAATTTATTGGTCGTTTGCCTGTCATTGCAACTTTGGATGAGTTAGATGAAGACGCATTGATGCAAATTCTAACAGAGCCAAAAAATGCTTTAACTCGTCAATATCAATACCTATTCGACATGGAAAATGTAGATTTGGTTTTTGAGGATTCAGCACTTCGTGCTGTGGCGAAAAAAGCATTGGATCGTAATACAGGTGCACGTGGTCTACGTTCTATCTTGGAAAATTCATTGCTTGAAACCATGTATGATTTACCAAGCCGTAGTGATGTGGGCACAGTAGTTGTTAATGAAGCGGTAATTAATGGTGAGGCTGCGCCTGAATTTAAAACAGAGCGTCAACCTAAGAAAACCGAAGAAGTAGCACCGAAGTCAGATTTAAAAGTTGTAAATACTAAATCGGCTTAATCGCTATTCGTCTGAAACGTGTGTAAATCTCAGATTTGCACACGTTTTTTATTTCCAAAAATAAAAGGGCAATGTTAATCTCAGCGAGAAGGCGTGGATGCCTGACAATCAAAATTTAAAACAAGATATGTAAAATAAAAAGCACGCAGTGAGGGATAATCATGCGTAGTGTAACCATTATTCTTTTAAGCAGCCTAGCTTTGTTAGGTTGTCATGGAAAATCTGCTGTAGAACAAAACACAGCTTTAGCCTCAACCCTTAAACCTGTAAATCCAGACCAAGCAATAGGCCATATTGAGCAATATCGTCTAGGGATGTTCACGATTGGCGGTTGGGTCAATCAGAAGCAAGGTAGACATTTTCAGGACGTAAAACCACAGCATGATCAAGCTGCGGTAGTATATTTGTACCGTCCAGATACGAAGTGGAATCGTCAAGAAATTGTCGCGACAAGCTTATTTCTAAATAGCGAACGCATTCCAAGTTTATTGAATAATCATTACTACTGGGTGGAATTGCCAGCAGGAAATTATCGACTGTCTTCAAGCCGTCCTTTAGGGATTAACCATTTTCAGAAACCTAAATATTTAGATTTTACAGTGGAAGCAGGGCAATCTTATTTTATTAAATACGATGAAGAAAATTTATCTTCAAAGCGAACGGTATCAGGCCCAATTTTATTAATGCCTGAAAAAGTTGGGCGTAATGAAATTGCTTATACCGAATTAAAATCAAACAGTTTTAACTTTGTGGCTGAAGATCAAAATTCAGGAAAAGTTCGCCGTAGTGTACAAAAAATTAAAGCACCTCATTATGATCCAGCGGAAGACGTACAGTTGACAAAGCCGTTTAAAATTTGGGATCCACGTACTTGGTAGTTCTGTGATTTTAAGTGATTAAGATCAATTCGTTTTAATTAGCATGAACTAAATCCTGAGCATAAAAAAAGCACCCATTGAGGGTGCTTTTTTTTATTTTGGCAAATTAGTTTGCAGCAGCATCAACTACCGGAATTTTACCAATTTTTGCTTGCCAGATTTTTGGTGCAGTCGCATGTACAGATGTACCATTTACGTCTACAGCAACAGATACAGGCATATCTTTCACGACAAATTTGTAGATTGCTTCCATACCTAGGTCAGCAAAAGCAACAACTTCAGCTTCACGAATTGCTTTAGATACTAAGTAAGCAGCACCGCCCACAGCCATTAAGTAAGTCGCTTTGTTGTCTTTAATTGCTTCAACAGCAGCAGGACCACGGTCAGCTTTACCGATCATGCCGTACAAGCCAGTTGCTTCAAGTACTTGACGTGTAAATTTATCCATACGTGTTGCAGTTGTTGGGCCTGCAGGACCAACTACTTCATCACCAACTGGATCTACAGGACCTACGTAGTAAATGAACTTGCCTTTCAAATCAACAGGAAGTTGTTCACCATTGTTGAGCATGTCAACCATGCGTTTGTGCGCAGCATCACGACCTGTATAGATTGTACCGTTAAGAAGCAATGTATCACCTGGTTGCCAAGCGTTCATTTCTTCTTGTGTGATGTTGTCTAGGTCAACACGTTTAGATGTTGATGAATCCCAAGTTACCGCAGGGTAGTCTTCAAGGCTTGGCGCTTGAATGTGCGCAACGCCTGAGCCATCTAATTGGAAGTGTGCGTGACGAGTCGCTGCACAGTTCGGGATCATACCCACTGGTTTACCCGCAGCATGACATGGGTAATCTTTGATTTTGATATCAAGAACAGTGGTTAAACCACCAAGACCTTGCGCACCAATACCTAAAGCATTAACTTTTTCGAAGATCTCAATACGGAGTTCTTCCATTTTGTTTTGTGGACCACGACGAAGGAGTTCGTCCATGTTGATTTCTTCCATTAATGCTTCTTTTGCAAGCATCATGGCTTTTTCAGCAGTACCACCAATACCAATACCGAGCATACCAGGAGGACACCAACCTGCACCCATTGTTGGAACAGTTTTAAGTACCCAATCTACGATCGAGTCAGATGGATTCAACATCGCAAGTTTAGACTTGTTTTCTGAACCACCACCCTTCGCAGCAACAGTTATATCAACTTTGTTACCCGGAACGAGTTTGTAGTGGATCACAGCTGGAGTGTTGTCTTTGGTATTTTTACGACCGAAAGCAGGATCAGCTAAAACTGATGCACGAAGAATGTTTGAGTTTTCAAGATAACCTTGACGTACACCTTCGTTGATAGCATCGTCTAGGCTCATGGTTAAATCAAATTTAACGTCTAAGCCCACTTCAAGAAATACGTTCACAATACCCGTATCTTGACAGATAGGACGGTGGCCTTCTGCACACATACGAGAGTTAATTAAAATTTGTGCAATTGCGTCTTTAGCGGCTTTGTTTTCTTCACGGTCATATGCACGGCTCATCGCTTGGATGAAGTCTTGCGGGTGATAGTAAGAAATAAACTGAAGCGCATCTTTTACCGATGTGATCAAGTCATCTTGCTTGATAATAGTTGTCATACAAATATCTCTTGAGCGGGCTGATAGCTAGCGGGCTAAATTATAAGACAAAAAGGCGCTTTTGTGGGTATTTCGCTTAATCTTTGGGCGAAAGTTTAATAGGTTACTTGCTAGATCTTATCAGTTGTCATAATTGAGCTAAAAATAGCCAATTTAATGTCATATTGAGTGAAATAATTGTCATAAAAAGGGCATAAGTGAATATAATATTTTTATAAATGATTGATTATTATTGGTATATCTAGATTTTGTAATATTTCACATTTGTCATATAACTGTCATAAAACTTTTACATAATGACCTCATCAAACTTAGAGTGTGAAATATATGGTTACTCCAGTGTTATCTGTTATTGGTTTTTCTCTGTTTATCGCAGCAACTTGGTTCTACGGTCAACAAGAAGATCAAGCCTAAAGCTTTATCTTCTTTTTTTTTGCTTTAAATTTTAAAAAAATAAATACAAACTGATCTTCAAATCTTCAAATCTTCAAATCTTCAAATCTTCAAATCTTCAAATCTTCAAATCTTCAAATCTTCAAATCTTCAAATCTTCAAATCTTCAAATCTTCAAATCTTCAAATCTTCAAATCTTCAAATCTTTTGCTCATTTTCTATTGAATTTAAATTTTGCATGAAACGTTATATGCTTTGATTCAAAATTTATGCAGATGTGATGCATGATGCTTGAGTTTCTTCTCCCATTTTTAATCGCCATCTTTCTATTAACCGTTACTCCTGGCCTTGATACAGCATTGGTCATTCGTACGGCTGCCGTACATAAAGTGAAAGGCTTTGCAAGCGGCGCTCGGAATCACCTTTGGTTGTTTTGCTTGGGGAGTTTTGGTGGCTTGTGGCGTGGGAGCATTGCTGGCAAGCTCAGAGTTAGTATTCAATATCATGAAATGGGTGGGCGCAATCTATTTGCTGTGGTTGGGCTTTGGATTGTTGTTTAAACCTCGTCAAGTGATGGATATTTCAGTAGATAGTCCTGCTCAAGAAAATGTATTTTTAAAAGGACTTTTAACGAATATTTTAAAGCCTAAATTTGGTATCTTTTATGTGTCCTTCCTGCCGCAATTTGTTCTAAGTAGTGAGCATACAACGATGTGGTTATTTGGAATGGTCTTGGTACATGTTGTCTTAGGGTTATTGTGGTCGTTGTGTTTGATTCGCTTGATGAAACCTATTTTGAAATTGATTTTACAACCTAAAAACTTAGCGAAGATTTATCAGGTTGCAGGTGTAGTTTTTATTATATTTGCACTGAAACTCGCAGTAACACCTCGATAGTGATACTTGAATACATTTTTGAAAACTAAAAAAAGAAAATTTATAAACCTCATAAAAAAACCACCCTATCTTACGAAAGGGTGGTTTTTTTTTAAGGCTAATCTGAAAAGTTAAGCACTTTGTTGTTCAGATTGAATTGCCGTTAATGCAATGGTAAACACGATGTCATCGACCAAAGCACCACGTGACAAGTCATTGACTGGTTTATTTAAACCTTGCAGCATTGGGCCAACGCTCACCACATTCGCAGAACGTTGAACGGCTTTATAGGTAGTATTACCTGTATTTAAGTCAGGGAAAATGAACACATTGGCACGGCCAGCCACTTTAGAGTCGGGTGCTTTTGAACGTCCAACACTTTCAACCGATGCAGCATCGTATTGAAGTGGGCCATCAATTAATAAGTCAGGACGACGTTCTTTGGCAATACGTGTTGCTTCAGCGACTTTTTCCACTTCTGCACCTGCACCTGATGTTCCTGTGGAGTAGGAAATCATGGCGATGCGTGGATCAATACCAAAAGCTTTGGCTGAGTCTGCGGATTGAATTGCAATTTCAGCGAGTTGTTCTGCATCTGGATCTGGGTTAATTGCACAGTCTCCATAGACATATACTTCATCAGGTAACAACATGAAGAATACTGAAGATACCAACGAATAATCTGGTGCAGTTTTAATCAGCTGGAAAGCAGGGCGAACCGTATTGGCTGTGGTATGAACAGCACCGGACACCAAACCATCCACTTGATCCAGCGCTAACATCATGGTGCCGAGTACGACGGTATCTTGTAGTTGATCCTTTGCTTGAAGTTCGTTTAACTTACCTTTACGCAGCTCAACCATTTTCTCAACATAATTGTCGCGAATTAAATCTGGATCAATAATTTCTAAATCATGTGGCAATTCAATGTTACGTGCTTTAGCAACTTCAACGACAACTTCTGGTTTTGCCAAAAGAATACAATGCGCAATACCACGTGATTGGCAAATTGCAGCCGCTTGAATGGTACGTGGCTCATCACCTTCAGGCAGTACAATGCGCTTTTTCGCTGCAATCGATTTTTGTACCAATTCATGGCGGAATGCAGATGGAGAAAGACGAGGTTGATAAGAACCATTGAGTATTTCAGTAATCCAATCTGCATTGATGTGGCTTGAAACAAAACGTGTGACTTGCTCGCCACGTTCAACATCATCCACTGGAATTTCATTGCCTAAGTTTGAAAGCTGCTGCGCCGTTTCAAAGGTACTTAAAGGCGTATGTAAAATTGGCAGCCCTTGTTTGATTGCTGTTTGGCAGAAGTCCAAAACTTGTGGATTTGGTTGATGATGTTCAGTTAACACTAAACCAGCCAAAGGAATACCGTTGCTGCTTGCTAAGCTAGACGCCAACAATACATCAATACGATCAGATGCACTGATGATGAGCTCACCTGCGACGAATTTATGTAATTCATGTTCAATATTTGATGCAATCAGGCTGCTATGTAATACACGACGGTGAGCCGCATCGCCTTGATTAATCCAATCTGCTTGAATATGTACAGCCAAATCAGACATGCGTGGCACGCTCAGCGTATTACTGAACGGAACTAAACCAATTATAGGTAATTGTGTGCTACCAATTTGTGGATGTGTGCTTTGAATTGACGCAACAAATTTTTCTGTATCACTGATTAAACGTAAACTTGGATCAATGGTAACAGGAATCTGTGCAGAGTCTTCTGGTAGGCCACGAGTACGCATAAACAATACACCAGCGGTACGTTCAGATGCAGCACCACCAAATTGACGGACTAAGTTATCAATTTTATCGGCTGTTTTTGCAGGATTATTAATGTCTGCTGTACCAACAATAATCACTTTGGCATCGAGAGCTTTAGCGAGTGTTGCATTTAACTCTGAAGCGAAAGTATCACGGCTGCTTGGCAATAAACCTTCAACAATGATCAGGTCGTGCTTTTTGGCAATTTCACGGTGTAATCGAACAGCTTCTTCAAGCAACTCATCACTTTCACCTAAATTGAGCTGTTGAACAACAGTCGCATGATGTATTGGTTCAACCGTTTCACTGTTAAAAAGATGACGATACAGGG
Source organism: Acinetobacter sp. YH01019 (assembly GCF_013420285.1). Lineage (NCBI taxonomy): Bacteria > Pseudomonadati > Pseudomonadota > Gammaproteobacteria > Moraxellales > Moraxellaceae > Acinetobacter > Acinetobacter sp. YH01019. Next base: position 20,847 of record NZ_VOYM01000025.1, on the reverse strand, counting down.
CAGTGGTACGATCGAGTGAGCCTGAATCGCTTTCTTGTGAAAATGGTTTGAGAAAGCCAGCTTTGACACCTTGGCATTCCAATGCATAAATTAAGCCTAAGCATGCAGATGTTAAACCTACACCTTCCCCAGTTGGCACGAGTAAAATTGTTTTCATACAGTGTCTAAATCAAATCTAAAAATGAAATATTTAAGGCATTAGGGCTGATGCGATTGCTTATGCAATCGCAGCGTCAGCATCAGACTTTTTTGCAGCGGCTTTTACCTCGTCTACAACGTGCTCAGTTTCTTTTGCGATACGACCTTCTTCATCAGTCGGTACAACCCAAATTTGTGGACCTGTACCGTGGTCGATACGACCTTCAGTACCACGTTTTAAGTTGTTGTTGAGGTCTTTACTTAAATTAAAGCCAAAATGCGGTAAGTAAGAAACCGTTTTTTCACGAATGTAAGCTGAGTTTTCGCCGATACCACCAGTGAAGAATAGACCATCAATACGTGGTAGACCACAGCTTAAACCTGCTAAAGATTTTGCTAAACGGTAGCAGAAAACTTCAATTGAAAGCGCTGCATCTTCATTGCCTTGTTCAGAGGCTTCAATCAACGTACGCATGTCATTAGACAAGTCAGATAAACCAAGTAGGCCTGATTGGCTGTTGAGCATTTTGTCGATTTTGTAGATATCCCAACCTAAGTTTGAAGCAAGGAAACTATGGATACTTGGGTCAACATCACCACTACGTGTACCCATCACGACACCTTCAAGTGGAGTTAAACCCATTGATGTATCTACAGATTGACCATTCCAAATAGCACAAGTCGAACTACCGTTACCAAGATGTGCTGTTAACCAACCACCTTGTTTGAAGCTGCCTGCCAACATTGAGCCACGTTCAGATACATAAGCATGGCTTGTACCATGGAAACCGTAACGGCGAACGTTGTGGTGTGTATATAAGAATTTTGGTAATGCATAGCGGTATGCGTGAGATGGCATAGTTTGGTGGAATGCCGTATCAAATACAGCCACTTGTGGAAGTTCTGGGAACAAACGCATTGTTGCGTCGATACCTACCAAGTGTGCTGGGTTGTGAAGCGGTGCAAGAGGGGTTGCTTCACGAATACGTTCAATAATTTCAGGTGTTAATAATTCGGCTTTAGTCAAAGTACCGCCGTGTACAACACGGTGACCAATTGCTTGAGGGTTATGGTGAGATAAACGCTCAAGAATAGTTTCAAGGGCTTTTTCATGGTCAGCATGTGGAATTGAAAGCTCAAGTGCTTCACCACCGGTAGTGACTCCTTTAATACGTGCATCAGCAGAGCCCAGATTTTCGGCAAGACCAAAAATACGATCTTCACGGCGCTCAGAAACTAACGCATATTTGATAGAAGAAGATCCGCAGTTAATTACTAATACTGATGTAGACACGATTAAATACCCGATTCTAATTGAAATACTTATCCATAATTTTGATCTGAATGCAGTGTTTTATATTGGTGCAATTTAGATCTGTGATGATGTTTTAACATGGGTTTTTTTATCGTCCTAGATAGACTTTAGGAGATTAGACTTAAGCACTATCGACCATGAAACCAATAATAATTAAAATTTATCAGTTCATAGTTTTCATTTATTAATAAAATAGTACTTAAAACGCATATCCTTTATTTCCATTCTTTTGAACATAACATGTCCAATCTATCTTGTATTGACTAATTTGTAGCTAAATTTCTAATTTTTCACTTAATTGTAGATAAATCGGTAAGGGCTTTCTACTCACCGAGCTTTTAACGGTTACTGAATCGTTTATATTTTTTATTTGAGTCCTATTGAATTTTTATCGCTATGACTTGTGAACGCAGAGTCTAGTTATTTTTAATAGCCGTTCTATATTGTTTGAACGGCTTAAATGAATGGATCCATCCCCCCCAAAAAAAAAGCTGTGCTATTTAAGTCATAGCACAGCTTTAATTTGAAGTTTAATTTGAACGTATGAATAGTTCAAGCTAGCCAAGTTTTATTGACGAATTTGACCATCACCGAAAACCACCCATTTTTGAGAGGTCAAGCCTTCAAGTCCAACTGGGCCGCGGGCATGAATTTTATCGGTTGAAATTCCAATTTCCGCACCTAGACCATATTCAAAACCATCAGCAAAACGAGTCGATGCATTAATCATAACTGAGCTTGAATCTACGCGTGCTAAGAACTGACGTGCAAGGCTGAAGTTTTCGGTAATAATGGAGTCAGTATGATGTGAACCATATTTGTTGATATGTTCAATGGCTTCATCTAGACCAGACACGACTTTCACAGCCAAAATTGGACCTAAATACTCGGTGTACCAATCTTCTTCAGTTGCAGCAATCACAGATGAACCCAAAATGCGTTGCGTTACTGCACAGCCACGTAATTCCACTTTTTTCTCTGCATAGAGTTCTGCGATGCGCGGTAAGAACTCTTCCGCGACATTGTCGTCAACCAATAAGGTTTCCATGGCATTACATACGCCATAACGATGGGTTTTCGCATTTAGTGCAATCGGTAATGCTTTTTGTAGATCTGCTTGTGCTTCAACAAAAACATGGCAATTACCATCTAAATGTTTAATCACAGGAACGCGTGCATCATTGGTAATACGTTCAATCAGGCCTTTACCACCACGCGGAACGATCACATCGACATATTCAGACATGGTAATTAACTGACCGACAGCTGCACGATCAGCCGTATTAATCACTTGTACAGCATGTTCTGGTACACCAGCAGCTTTTAAACCATGTTGAATCGCTTCAGCAATTGCTTGATTCGATTCCAAGGCTTCAGAACCGCCACGCAAAATAATCGCATTGCCTGATTTTAATGCCAACGATGCAGCTTCAAGCGTTACGTTTGGACGTGATTCGTAAATCATGCCCACGACACCTAAAGGAACACGCATTTTGCCCAGTTGAATGCCAGAAGGGCGGAATGCCATATCGGTAATTTCACCAATCGGGTCAGTGAGACCAATGACATCTTTTAGGCCTTGTAACATACCTTTAAAACGTGTGGGGGTAAGTTCTAAGCGATCAAGTAGAGCACTATCCAAGTTATTGTTATGCGCTTTTGTCATATCCACTTGGTTAGCGGCCAAAATCGCAGTCTCACTGTTCTGTAACGCAGTGTAGATTGCTGATAAGGCATTGTTTTTGGTCTGGGTAGAAGCGCCAGCAAGCACACGAGATGCTTTGCGTGCTTGTAGTCCTACCGTTTGCATATATTGTTCAATCGACTCTTGCATAGCGGTTTGATCACTTAGAAATTTCATCTTGATATTAACAGCCTGCGCCTGAACAATGAAGCACCAATACTGAGTTTAAGTAATTGATCACAGCGCGAATTAACATTTTGAAATTGTTTTATAGTTAAAAGTAGATAAGCGGCATGGATATTGGTTGCTTGTAAAATGAACCTCTGTATAGAATGAAACAATAGCGACATTGAAGTCGTACAAATAATGATTAAAGAGCAGGATGCTGAGTCGAGCAGAGTTCTCTGAATGAATTCCTGACAATAAAAATAAGGCAGGAATGGAGGAAAGGAATATGAATTCCATTATCCAAATGGATCCAGAAGTACAGGAAAGTACGCATTACAGTTTTTTTGATCTTTATGACAAACAAAGCTTTAAGCAGCCAGCCAGAACAACATGGATTGATGGCTGGAAAGTTGAATATATGGCAATCGCACAGCCTGAAACCATTCATCGTACGCCGATTGTTATTATTGGTGGTGCATTTCAAAACTTTAATTCCTACAAATATTGTGTTGAACAACTCTTTGCAGCTGGGCCGATCATTCTCATTGATATGCCATCGATGGGTTCAAATCAGCAGATTACCAATGTCGATAGTGGTATTTCAGCGGGTACATTGGAACTCGGTGATTTAGCCAAAATGCTTGGTGTGTGGATGGATATTGTTGGCCTAGAAAAAGTCTCTGTGATGGGAATGTCGCTCGGTTCTGTCGTGGCAGCGGGTTTGGCCGATCAACGTCCTGAACTGATCGATCGTATGATTTTAATGGGTGTAATGCAGAAAACCCGTAAAAGCTGGCGTATGTTACTTGAAGAGTCTCTGCATTTGATGAAAGAGCAGCGCATGGATGAGTTTGGCCAAGCGGTGATTTTGTACTTGGTTAATCATGCCAAATTGGATGTAACGCGTATGTCACCGACAGCAAAGCGTTTATTCTTTAGGCAAATGGCTGAATTTACCAATACTGAACAAGAGCGTTACGACATTAACTGTAATCGCTTACTCCGTTTGCAAGATGTGCCCATTCCACAATGTGATGTTTTAGTGTCCTGTGGGCAGTATGACAGCTTTACTTTGCCACATGAAAATGCCGGGTTTGCGTTGCAATGCCCAAATATGCAATTTGCCATGATTGCCAATGCTGATCATTTACCTCAATTACAACGTCGTAAAGAAACCATGAACTTATTTGCGACTTATCTCAGAGGTGAGTCCATTCAGCACTTAGATGGCATCATTCCAATGAGCCGTGAGCAAATGCAAAAAATTGAGCGCCGTGGTGAGGAGCGTATACAGGTTCATCAACCATTTACGCATCTATCGTATCGACACTCAGAATTGTGTATGGAGGTCGGTATTGTAGATTTGAATTACTTTGGTGTACTGCTCGATATTTCTGAGGGGATGGCTGACGTAGCAGCACAGTACCCGCGTGATTTAGCCTTGCATTTAGAGGATGATGAAGGCGAATTTAAAATTGAATGCCTCATCTTTGAAATTGAAAATCAACAAATTCGCGCGCTGTTTAAGCATGGCAGTTTTGATATTGCAGAACGTTTATTGCGTTTTGTCGCACGTCAAAAAGAAGAGATGATGTTGTTAGAAGCAGTAGGATAAAGCTTTGAATATTTGAAAAAAAACAGCGTATTAACGCTGTTTTTTTATGCTTGTATGCACCATCCAAACCAAATCCCCCAAATGCTCATCTGCATTCTGAAAGGGGATCACTTGTTCGGCGGTTTCTTGTGAAAAATAGAAGGTAGGTTGAATGACATCGACTGCGCTAAATCCAGCCTTGCTAAAAAACTGCTGCAATTCTTCTGGGTTTTGAAAGTGGAAGGTAAATGCACTACGTGACATGACTTTAAGCAGTTTGCTGCTGCCCCAAATAAAGCGTGCAAGACGATTTTTAACCGGTTCAGGATAGATGTCTGTTAGGTAATGTAGTTCTTGAAATGAAGCACCATATTTGCAAATTCCTTCAAGTAATTGGTTTAATAAGTTTTGATCAAAATAATTAATGAGACCTTCACTTATGACTACCAATGGACGCTCGGGATCAAAAACATTAAAGGCGCGTTCAAAGTCTTGACTAAAAATATCTGCTGTTAAAACTTCAGGCGATTGTTGATCAATTTTCTGTAAGGCTTGGGTCTTAATTTTTGCCATATCAGGCAAATCAAGTTCACGATAATCAATTTGTGGATGTTTACTACGGAAATTCCAGCCTCGTGGCGATAGTCCACAGGCTATTTCAAGTACTTGTAAATTTGGAAATTTTGCAATGAGTTGATCAAGATGTTGATCAATCATGGCATGACGCTGTTTTAAGGTGGAACGCATGCTGCCGCCAACATTTTTTTCTGCCCAACTTTCGAGTGGGTGTACCATGCGTGCTAAAAATTTACCTTTGCTGGTGGCAAAGACTGGATGTGAAATGCCCATGCTATACCAAATATATCCAGTGTAATGGGCGGTAAATGAAATATGGCGATGTTCCGATAAACTGTCTGTCATGTCATCCTGACCTAATTTTGTTTTAATTGTTTAGGCTTAACCGAATTGATAGCGGCAAGCTGTATTTGTTTGTTTTTATCATATAAAAAAAGGAACACCTTGTCGTGTTCCTTTTGTGATCGATTGATTCAGCTTAAACCTTAGCAATATTGATTTTTAAAATCGACAATGCGGTTTCGAACAGTCTGCCAATCAGTGCCAAGTTCTATAGCTTGCCCCATCGCAATTTGAGGGATTTTACCGCGCATGCGTTCCAAACGCTCTTGGTTTGGCAAGGCTAGATTTTGAATGCCATCGAGTGCAACACATGCAGATTCACGGCTATTGCAAACTAAGCCCATGTCACAGCCTGCATTTAAAGCGGCTTGAATACGAGCGTCAGCGCCACCAGCCACGCATGCGGCTTGCATACTTAAATCGTCAGAAAATAACACGCCATCAAATTGTAATTGCTCACGTAACACTTTTTGAATCCAATACGGTGAAAAACCGGCAGGATTTGGATCGACTTGTTCATAAATCACATGCGCGGGCATTAAGGCATCAAGTTGTGGTTGCAGTTGAATAAAACTTTGCATGTCTTTTTGGTAGATTTCATCATAGCTGCGATGGTCAATTGCAGCTGCGACATGAGAATCCGCTTTCACCGAACCGTGGCCTGGGAAATGCTTTCCGGTCGAGGCCATTCCAGCACGTTTCATGCCTTTTAAGAAGGCACTTGCTAATGGGATAATGTCTTGCATATTTTTCGCAAAGCCACGATCACCAATGACATCGCTAACATCATTAAGATCCAATACCGGTGCGAAACTAAAATCAATACCCACCGCAAGCACTTCCGTCGCCATTAACCAGCCACATTGATCGGCAAGTTCTAAGGCTTTTTCAGGTTCACTTAAGTATAGTTCTCCAAACTTACCCATCGCAGGGAGGAGGGTGAAGCCTTGTTTCAGGCGTTGTACACGACCACCTTCCTGATCGACAGCGATTAATATATCAGGACGAATCTGACGCATATGATCGGTTAAAGCACGAACTTGTTCAGGAGATTCAATGTTGCGGCCAAATAAAATCATGCCGCCGACTTGCGGAGCCTTTAATAGTTCAATATCTTCTTGAGTGAGTTCTGTGCTAGCAATGTCGAGCATTAATGCGCCAATCATATTCGGGGGTCCGTGTTGGAATTTTTAAGGAAAAACAATACCTGAATTCTGCAATGATTTGCTACACTTTGTCAGCAGAGATTATGATAAAACTACACGACATAAACATATTAAGTTGTTTAAGATTTTGAATATATTCAATTCAAGTCGAAAACCAACACGGTGATATTGGTCTAAATACCAAGGAAGTACGAATTATTTATGAAACTTCAAACAATAGCTTGTGCCGTTGCGATTGCGACAGGTGGATTCTTTTTTACCCATGTAGTAAATGATGCAATTGCTGCCAATAATACTGAAGCAGTTGCAGCTACCAGCATTCAACCCACTCAAGAGCAGGCATTAGTCTCGCGTCAACTCGCGACTTTGGTAGACCGTCAACACTATTTAAATCAACGTTTAGACGCCAATACCTCTAATCGTATTTTAGATTTTTATATCGATAGTATTGATCCGGAACATACATTGTTTTTGGCACCAGACATTGAAAGCTATAAAAAGCGCTTTGGTTCGACTTTTGGTGCAAACTTAAAAGCTGGTAATTTAGCAGGCCCATATGAGATTCACGCTCAATATCGTGATCGTTTAAAACAGTTCTATACCTATATGTTGGAAGAACTGAAAAAGCCGCAAAATTTAAATCAACCGAATACTTATATTGAAACTGATCGTGAAAAAGCGGCCTTCTTTAAAACGACTGATGAACAACGCGCGCATTGGAATAAAATGTTGGTTTCACAGTTAATCAACTTAACCATCAGTAAAGAAGAAGAAAAAGCCAAACAGAAAGCGTTAAAAGATAATCCTGAGTTAGCCAATGGCCAGGATTTAACTGGCCCTGAAGATCTAACTCCAGCGCAGACTTTGACTAAACGTTATACGCGTCAACTTGAACGTATTAGCCGTTTGAAAAGTGATGATGTACTTGATAAAACCCTTAATGCGATGATGTTAACCTATGATCCGCATAGTAACTATTTCCCACCTGTAGATGCGATGGAGTTGAACCGTCAAACCACACTACAGCTGGAAGGTATTGGGGTATCGATTCGTCCAGAACGCGGAAATGAAGATTACACCAAAATTGAAACCATCGTAGAAGGTGGCCCAGCCAGTAAGTCTGGCCAAGTCAAATCAGGTGATCGCATTATTGCTGTGGCACAAGATGGCGACAAAATGGTGGATGTCATTGGTTGGCCGAGCAATGAAATTGTAGGGCTGATTCGTGGTAAACGTGGCACCAAAGTGACTTTACGCCTATTAGGCGCGGGTGCTGCGATGAACCAAGCGCGTAATGTGACGATTGTTCGAGATGTGATTCAAGAAGAAGATGCTGGTGTGCGATCACGCACGGTTGAAATCGAACGTGATGGCAAAAAGCATAAATTTGGTGTGATTGAAATTCCATCATTCTACTTAAACTATCGTGCACGCCGTGCAGGTACTGAATATCGCTCTGTTTCAGAAGATACCAATAAAGCATTGAAAGCCTTAGATGCTCAAAAGGTCGAAGGGATCATCATTGATTTACGTAACAATCCAGGTGGCTCTCTGGAAGAAGTCGCGCGTATGTTGGGTCAAGTGATCAAATCGGGTCCTGTTGTTCAAATTCGTGATGGTAATGGTAATGTGAGCGTATTTGAAGATGACGATGGTGGTGCACAAAGCTATGCAGGCCCGTTAGCTGTACTGATTAATTTAGCGTCAGCTTCAGCAAGTGAAATTTACTCTGCTGCAATCCAAGACTATGAACGTGGTGTGGTGATTGGTAGCACGACGACAGGTAAGGGTACAGCTCAAGTTCAATTGGATACCTTGGCTTATGGTCAGGCAACCTTGACCCAACGTAAGTTTTACCGTGTGACTGGCGGCAGTACCCAAAATAAAGGTGTTGTGCCTGATATTAAACTGGTTGATATCTACAACGAAGAATTCGGTGAACGCAAATCCAAAAATGCATTACAGTGGGATACGATTCCAACAGCACCCTTTAAACGTGAAGGCTCGATCCAAGCTTATGTGCCTGATTTGATTAAGTCATCACAACAACGTGTCAGCATTGATCCGCAATTTAAGTACTTGGAACAACGTACAGCTATTGCGAAGAAAACCGATGAACAAAAGCGTATCGTGCTTGATTTAAACAAACGCAAAGCAGAACTGTTAGCTCTAGAGCAAAAATCTTTAGATGCTGAAAATCAACGCCGCAAAGTGGTTGGTCAGAAACCATATGCGAATTGGGAAAGTTATCAAGCATCGATGGATGCTTTGGTAGAAGCTCGTGCGAAAATGAAAGCTAACCAACGTCCAGCTTTACCTGAAGAAGAAGTATTTGTTTCTGAAGCGGCAAATGTATTATTGGACTATGCAAAACTGCAAGGAACAGCAGCAAAGCCAACCACTAAATAATGCTAAATTAATTGTGCTCAGTGACTAAATGCCGAGTTTTTAGATTTATGGTTGAAAAAAGCAGCGAATTTCGATTTGCTGCTTTTTTTTTTGCGATTTTTTTTTGTTATTCATGAAACTAGGTTGATATTGAAAAGGGTCAGATAGCTAGAAAATAAAGATATGATTGTTTTGACCATATAATTTGTAAAGTTAAGTGTTTAAGATAGGTTGTACTTTTTCAGCATAATTTTTTAATTTAGTGATTGAAGTCAAAGATTTTTTTTAAATTTTACCAGTTAACTGAAAACTTGAAAGAAACACTTGACCGAAACTCTATAGTATTGGATTCTAAGCAAATAACGACTGAAATAGCCGATTTTCAAAAGCTAACAAGTTGTAAGAAAAGAGAAAAATATTGACGATAGTGGTTAAATGAGCAACGGGAACCTAAGCGGAACGCTATATGACCCATATACATTATGATTACAGTCTGGTCGCCGGTTCTATCGTAGTTGCGTTACTGAGCTGCTACTTTGCAGTTTCATTGGAGCAAATGCTGTTTCGTGGAACTCGGCCTAGATATGAAAATATCATATTAATTATTAGTGGTGCGATTTTAGGTGCTGCGATTTGGTGCATGCATTTTGTAGGTATGATGGGGAGTCATTTACCTGCAAATCATAGTTTTGATGCCGGTTTAACTTTTACTTCTTATTTAATTGCGTTCATTGCTTCAACTTTTGCCGTGTGGTTGACCACACGTCCAACGCTTCCATTGCCGCGTTTAATCCTTGGTTCTGTGCTCATGGGCCTGGGTATTTCTGGCATGCATTACACCGGTATGCTCGGGTTAATGGTCGAAGGTTATGAGCAACGTTATTCTCCACTCATTGTGATTTGTTCTGTGCTGGTTGCTGTCAGTGGGGCGGGTTTAGCCTTTTGGCTGACATTTAAAAGTAAATATGCAGGCCGTAAACGCCAAGCGATGAACATATTTGTAGCTTTGATGCTGACATTTAGCATCGTAGGTATGCATTATATGGCGATGGCAGGTGTCAATTTCTATCCATTAAATTCGATGGATGCAGTTGTCGCTGCACATTTGAGCCAGAACTTATTATTGTTCACTGTACTGTTTGTCACTTGCTTGGTGCTTATTGCTGCTTTTAGTGTTGCAGTGCTTGAACAGCGTTTGGAACAGCGAAATATTCAGCTCATGCGCGCCAATCGTGAATTGGCAAATCAAGCTGTTCAAGACAATTTAACTCGACTGCCAAACCGATTGTTTTTAGCTGAGTATGCTCACTTTTTATTTACCGAGCACCGAGTTCACCAACAAGAAATCGCCTTTTTATATATAGATATTGACCGTTTTAAAGCGGTGAATGATGTTTTTGGTCACCACGTTGGAGATCAATTGCTGATTCAGATGGCGACCAAAATTCACCGACTTTTAGATGAAAAATCTAAATTATTACGCATTGGTGGCGATGAATTTTTGATAGTATTAGAGTCAGCTACAGTCGAAACCGCTGCTGAAATGTCTGAAAAAATTTTAGAGCTGATGCAAGAGAGTTTCTTGATTGCGGGCAAAGAAATAAATATTTCAGGCAGTATTGGTATTGCGATGTATCCTGAGCATGGCTCAAATCTACAAGACTTGCTGATTAATGCAGATGCAGCCATGCTCACATCAAAGTATCAAGGACGAAATACTTACTCGGTGTTTAGTTATACCGTCGATCAGCATGAAGAAAAGAGTCAAACTAAACTGATCAACGATCTGTATAAAGCCGTAGAAGAACATCAGTTTGTCTTATTTTATCAACCCAAATTTAATGCCAAAGACCGTGAAATTTGTGGCGTTGAAGCGTTAATACGCTGGAAGCACCCAACTCTGGGTATGTTGACACCTAACATGTTTATTAATGGTGCTGAAAAAACCGGTTTGATTATTCCAATGGGTTATTGGGCGTTGGAAGAAGCATGTAAACAAATTCAACTGTGGGAAAAGTTGGGTATGCCGCTTTACCCGATAGCGGTTAATCTATCTGCGGTTCAGTTTGAGCATAAGCATTTATTTAATACTTTAGAAATGCTATTTGATCGTTATGAAATTAGTCCTGCGCATTTAATTATTGAAATTACAGAATCCACGGCAATGCATCATATTGATGCCAGTATTGCAACCTTCGAACGCTTACGTAAAATGGGCATTAAAGTTGCCATTGATGATTTTGGTACAGGGCATTCGAGTTTCTTATATCTGAAAAATTTACCTGTCGATGAATTAAAAATTGACCGTGAATTTATTCATGATTTAACACCAAATTCGAAAGAAGAAATGATTTTAGAAAGTATTATTCAATTGGCAGTGAAGTTAGGATTAAACGTCACAGCGGAAGGAATTGAAACACCATTACAAGCCGATATTTTAACGCGTTTAGGCTGCCAACAACTTCAAGGTTATTTGTTAGGGTTACCCATGGAAGTGGCACGACTTGAAGAAAGTATGAGTCTTAAATCTTAGTCACGAAAGCAAAGCACCAGCAATTTGAAACTCATAAAATTTTGAATTTGTCAGATTAGATATTTTATGTAGAAAACAAAAGATCCGCTTAGATATATTGATTCATCAGCACATTTTTAGAGAAGTTTGCTCCAATGTAATTGTATAAAACAAGAAAAGTTTAACATTTTACTTCTACCCACTGTGGTTGATTATTTTTAATGGTCAATCTGATACAATATCGCCAATTTCCCGTATTGATCAGATCTGATCTTTTGCACTGCGAGTTTGCAGTAGGTGCCCTTCATGAGTTTTAAAGAAGAATTAGCGGCGCAGGTCGCTCAGCGACGTACATTCGCGATTATTTCCCACCCCGATGCTGGTAAGACAACAATGACAGAAAAACTGTTGTTGTGGGGGCAAGCAATTCAGGTTGCTGGTATGGTGAAAAGCCGTAAATCTGACCGTGCAGCAACATCAGACTGGATGGAAATGGAAAAAGAACGTGGTATCTCAATTACCACGTCAGTGATGCAGTTCCCGTTCAAAGACAAAATGATCAACTTACTCGATACCCCAGGACATGAGGATTTCTCGGAAGATACCTATCGCACTTTAACCGCAGTGGACTCTGCTTTAATGGTGATTGATGGGGCAAAAGGTGTCGAAGATCGTACGATTAAATTGATGGAAGTGTGTCGTATGCGTGACACACCGATTATTTCTTTCGTCAACAAAATGGACCGTGAAATTCGCGAGCCACTTGAACTACTCGATGAAATTGAGAACGTCCTTAAGATTAAATGTGTCCCTTTAACTTGGCCTTTAGGTACAGGTCGTGACTTCGCGGGTGTGTTCAATCTGATCGAAGAAAAATTCTATGTCTATAAAGCAGGTTTTGGTTCAACCATTACAGATATCGAAATTCGTGACGGTTATGACCATGCTGACCTTCGTGAAAAAGTCGGTGAGTTGGCTTGGGCAGCTTTTGAAGAATCATTAGAACTGGTGCAAATGGCAAATGAGCCATTAGACCGTGAGGAATTCTTGGCGGGTCGTCAAACCCCTGTATTGTTTGGTACAGCTTTGGGTAACTTTGGTGTAGACCATGTATTAGACGCATTTAGTAATTATGCACCTGAACCAAAAGCCCATCCAACAGCGGTACGTAATGTTGAAGCGACCGAAGAAGGGTTTACTGGTTTTGTATTTAAAATTCAGGCCAATATGGATCCAAAACACCGTGACCGTATCGCATTCATGCGTATCTGTTCAGGGAAGTATGAAAAAGGTCTGAAAATGAAACATGTGCGTATTGGTAAAGACGTACGTATTTCAGATGCTCTAACGTTCTTAGCAGGCGACCGTCAACATTTAGAAGAAGCATGGCCTGGTGATATTATTGGTTTACATAACCACGGTACAATTCAAATTGGTGATACCTTTACTTCAGGTGAAAACTTACAGTTCACAGGTATTCCACACTTCGCACCGGAAATGTTCCGTCGTGTACGTCTCAAAGATCCTTTGAAATCTAAACAGTTACAAAAAGGTTTAAAAGAGCTTTCAGAAGAAGGTGCGACACAGGTATTTATGCCACAAAACAGCAATGATTTAATTGTTGGTGCTGTGGGTGTACTTCAGTTCGAAGTAGTAGCGTATCGCTTAAAAGAAGAATACAAAGTGGATTGTATTTACGAGCCAGTCAGCATTAATACTGTACGCTGGGTTTCATGTGATGATGAACGTAAATTCAATGAATTTAAGAAAAAAGCCCATGACCAATTATCAGTAGATGGTGGTGGTCACTTAACTTATCTAGCACCAAGCCGTGTTAATTTACAGTTAATGCAAGAGCGTTATCCAGACATCGTATTCCGTAATACACGTGAACACTAAGTCTTTCTTTTACAGAAATAAAACAGCTTCCTCGTGAAGCTGTTTTATTTTGTGATAGAGTTTTTAATTAACTTTTATTTGACATGTTGATGTCTAGGACAGCATGAATATTTTTAAGGACGCTGCGGCGATTGCCCTCATGGGGAGTGTATTATTTTTAAGTGCATGTGATTCGGGAAAAGAAAAAAAATCAGCTGATCAGCAAAGCGATACAGCATCAGAAGCTGTGGTGACAAACCCTGATGTTTTGCCTTATTTAAATATTCAGGAACAAGATGCCAAAGTGGCACTGCCATTTTGTGAAAATAAGAGTTGTATCGATATCAATATACAGACCATCCATACTGTCGATACTTGGTTGAATGTATGGATTGAAAAAAATCAGGCCACAGTGATTCAAGATCAAATCGGCTCCAAACAAAATATGAGTTTGCAGCAAGCGGTTGCAGCTTATGTAAAAAAATCAGATGCTTGGCAAGCAGAAATAAAAAGCAATAAACCCTATGAACTGGCACTATATACCCGTGTGCCATATCAACGGAATCAATATGTATTGTTACAAGTGGGTGTAGATACCAAGCAAGAAAATATTACGGTGAAAGAGCGTTATTACTTTTTTGTAGCAGATCGACGCAATCAGAAAAATATCACGCCACTAGATATAGTAGATGCCAAGCAGCAGCAAAATATGAATCAATTTGTGCAAAATGCCTATGCCAAATGGTTAGATGAGCAAACGGCAGAAGTAAAAAAGGCCGCGCCAAAAAAATTATACTGGGGGCAAGCCGATTGGTTCTTTGATCAAGAAGGTGTAGGTTTACACTACAGAACCGATGAAATCGTGAAAGATGGTAAACAACTGGATATTTATTTAACCAAAGCACAGACACAACAAGTCTTGAAAGCTGATGTTTATCAGCATATGTTTTAATAATATCTAGATGGTTAACTTTAGTTGACAAAGTTGACGTACTACAGTGAATAAATTGAAAAAATACAGGTTATCGCGATGTTGCAACAGAAAAGTATATGGATCAGTTCAGTTCTTGCGGTGTCTATTGGTTTGACTGCATGTCAGCCACAACAAGCTGAACCTGAAAAAAAACCAGAAACCCAAAAGAATGAACAAGCGGATTTAAGCCTTAAACTTATTGGTGATTCTGAGAAATTACAACTGAATTTACCTGAATGTGATGGCAATGGCTGTCCAGAAATTTCAGTGGAAAGGCTAAATAGTAATCAGGTATTTATTGATCAATTTATTGATGCGGAAATACTCAAACAGTTGGGCCAAATTTTGTCTGTATCACCTGTAGAGGAAAAAGATATCGCAGCAGAAGGTGCTGCAAGTGAGCCAGCGGCATCTGACGTAAAATCTGCTTTAGCCAATGTTGAAACGCCTAAATTAAAATTGGAAAAAGCCACTCAACCCTATATGCAGGCTTTTTTAAATTTAGATAAAGAGCTTAAAGAATTAAGTGCTAATCAACAAATTAGTTTGATGATCAAACCTAAAATATTAAATGCTGATAAGCCTTTGGCAACAGTGGTATTAAATACCAGTTCATATTTGGGCGGTGCACATGGTGCGTCTTCACAGCAGTATTACAATTTTGATTTGAGCACACAAAAACAAGTGCAATTGAATGACATATTGCTACCTAAGCAAAAAGCTCAACTTGAAAAACACGCGCATGAAGTTTTTAAAACTTGGGTTAAAGATTCAAAACTTGCAAATAGTGTTGAAGAATATGAACAAGCATGGAAATTTAGCTTGTCTGAGAATTTTTATCTCAGTCAGCAAGGTTTAATTTTGCAATATGCCGAATATGAAATTGGGCCTTATGTGGTGGGTCTACCACGTTTAACTGTGCCATATGACCAGTTAAAAACAGTCCTGAAAAAACAGTATTTACCTGTGCCTGAACCTGTTGCGACGTCAGAAGCAGCAACTTCGAAATAAGTATTTATGAGCTATTCACTGTTTGATACGCATACGCATTTTGATGTTCCCGAGTTTGATCCAGATCGGGAGCAACTGGCTTATGCTGCAAAGCAAGCTGGGGTGGAACGCTTGATTTTGATTGGTTTTGTGCAAAAGCGTTTTGCTGACTTATTGAAAAAACAGCATATGTTGAATCAGTTACAAGATGCGCCGCACAGTTATTTTGCACCAGGCTTACATCCATTTTATATCGAGCAGCATTGTTTAGAACATCTGAGTGATTTAGAGCACTTACTTCGTACAGAGGATTGTGTTGCGATTGGGGAAATAGGTTTAGATACTTTTTTAAAGCAGCATAAGCAGCCAGCAATTGTTCAAAAGCAGCAGGAGTATTTTTCTGTGCAAATTGCGTTTGCACAGCAATTTGATAAGCCGGTTCTTTTACATATTCGCAAGTCACATGCTGAGGTTTTAGCTTTGTTGAAGAAACATCAATTTAAGCAAGGTGGCATTGCCCATGCTTTTAGTGGTGGGGTAGAGGAAGCCAAAACATTTGTGAAACTGGGTTTTAAAATAGGGGTTACAGGTCAAATCACCAATCCAAATGCCAAAAAGCTGCATCAAGTGGTTCAGGCTATCGGTGCTGAACATTTGGTCTTAGAAACAGATTGTCCTGATATGACGCCACTCTGTTGCCAGCTGTCTACACAGCATAGAACCCGCAATACGCCAGTCAATTTACCTTATGTATTACAAGGTTTAGCACAGAGTTTGCAAATGCCTGAATCAAAATTGGCTGCTATACTTTGGCAAAATTCTTTACAGGCCTTACATTTAGCAAATTAAATTAAAGCGCGCCCTATTCAGTATGTGTATTGCTGCCTAAGCGAAGCCGAATAAGGCATTTTCTAAAAAAAGATGCATTATGCAATTTCTAAAATGCTTTAGACTTGGCATTATGCTGTTAAATTATTTTGAGTGAGACTCACATGGCACAAGGACTATTGGCAGGCAAACGCTTTTTAATCGCGGGTATTGCAAGTAAATTATCTATTGCATTTGGTATTGCTCAAGCACTTCATCGCGAAGGTGCAGAGTTAGCATTTACTTATCCGAATGAAAAACTAAAAAAACGCGTTGATGATTTTGCTGAACAATTTGGTTCTACATTGGTTCTTCCATGTGATGTTGCCGTAGATGCTGAAATTGAAAATACATTTGTGGAATTGGCAAAACACTGGGACGGTTTAGACGGTGTTGTACATTCAATTGGTTTTGCACCTGCTCACACTTTAGATGGTGACTTCACAGAAGTAACAGATCGTGAAGGCTTTAATATTGCTCACGATATCAGTGCATACAGCTTTATTGCGATGGCACGTGCAGCGAAGCCTTTATTGCAAGCTCGCCAAGGTTGCTTACTAACATTGACTTATCAAGGCTCTGAGCGTGTGATGCCGAACTACAACGTAATGGGCATGGCTAAAGCTTCTCTTGAAGCGGGTGTACGTTATTTAGCGTCTAGCTTAGGCGCTGAAGGTATCCGTGTAAATGCAATTTCTGCAGGTCCAATTCGTACTTTAGCTGCTTCAGGGATCAAATCTTTCCGTAAAATGTTGGATTTGAATGAGAAAGTAGCGCCATTGAAACGTAATGTGACTATTGAAGATGTAGGTAATGCTGCTTTATTCCTATGCTCTCCTTGGGCAAATGGTATTACTGGCGAAATCATGTATGTTGATGCCGGCTTCAATACGGTTGGTATGAGCGCTGATCTAATGGCAGACGCTGAGTAATTTGCTCTTCCCTTTTTAAAAGGGAGAGTGGGAGGGATTTTGTTAAGTAGAAGCAAATCCCCCTCATTCCCCCTTTTAGTAAAGGGGGAAGCTAAAAGGCAATAAAAAAGACCGCAAAAGCGGTCTTTTTTATATCTAAGGTGAAGCGATTAAGCTTGACCTTCAGCTGCAGCGGCTTGAGCACGTTGCAAATTTGCTTCGAATTCAGCATCGAAGTTAATTGGTGTAAGCAACAATTGAGGGAAGCTGCCTTTAGTTACCATGTCGTTCACCGCTTCACGAAGGAATGGGAACAAAATGTTCGGGCAGTAAGCGCCAAGAATGTACGGTAGGCGTTCTTCTTCAACGCTATCAATCAGGAAAATACCTGCTTGAGTTACGTCAACGATAAATGCTGTATCGCCACCGTTGTTTGCTTGTACCACAACTTTTAAAGCAACTTCAAAGTGTGTTGGATCAACTTTTTCTGCAGAAGAAGAAAGGTTGATATTTAGCTCAGGTTGCCATTCTTTAGTAAATACTTGAGCCCCAGGTACTTCGAAAGAAATATCTTTAGTATAAATACGCTCTAATGCCAATTGTGGTTGAGCTTGTTGTTCTTCACTCATTGTTTATTCCTTAATATGAGGTGACGATTTATGTTTTTAATTAAGCCAGCATATCGTCGAGTTTACCTTCACGCTCTAAAGCATAAAGTTGGTCAAAACCGCCAATAAACTGATCTTTAATAAAAATTTGTGGAACTGTACGGTGGTTGGTGCGTTGCATCAATTCAACTCGTACTTCAGGCGCTTCATTTGATAAATTAATTTCTTTATAAGCCACGCCTTTACGCTCTAGGAGCTGTTTAGCACGAATGCAGTAAGGACATACAGTTGTTGAATAAATCGTAACTTCAGCCATGTTAATCTCCTAAGAAGCGTTATTATTTGCTTTTAACCAATGGAAGGCCTTGAGCTTTCCAGTTGCTAATACCACCGTCAAGACGGTAAGCGTCAGCATGACCGACTTGTTGAAGTGCAGTACCTGCAACTTGACCTAAGTTACAAATGAACACCAATGGACGGTCAGAAGTCTTTAACTCTTCAATATTTTTTGTAATTTGGCTATATGGAATATTACGGCTACCGCTAATATGACCTTCGCGGAAATCTTTCGCATCACGCAAGTCAATCAATTGTGCATTTTTAGCTTTAACTAAAATACCCAAAGACTGTGGTGAAATTTTGCGACCATTACGCTGGCCTTCCAGAATAAAGAACAATACGACCAAGACAGCCAATGTTCCAAATAAGAAGGGGTGATTCCCCATAAACTCGAACCAACGTTCCACAATTCACCTAATTACAATTTAAAAATTGCCAAGAGTATAGCTCATAAATATGGTGATCAAAATCACCCCTTCAAGGGCTATAGCAGAATAAAAATTAATTTTTTTGCTGCGCTTCAGTGATTTCGTCAATTAGACGTAAATAACTTTCTAAACGACGCGGCAAAATTTCACCATTTTGTGCAGCAATACGAAGCGCACATTGTTTTTCATGTTTATGTGTACAGTTACGGAACTGACAATAGCCCAAATGCGATTCAATTTCTGGAAAACCCTGTTGAACCTTGTCGAGTTCTAAATGCCATAAGCCAAACTCACGGATTCCTGGAGAGTCAATTAAGGCAGACCCTTCTCCAAATGCAATCAAACGGGTTGATGTAGTGGTGTGTTGACCCAGGGCTGAGTTTTCAGAAATGATATTGGTCTTTTGTGCAGCTTCAGGCACGATGGCATTGATCAGGGTACTTTTACCGACACCGGATTGACCAACAAAAGCCACAGTTTCGCCAGAAAGACGATTTGATAGTTCCGTCAAATCACCATCGGAACGTGTTTGAATCACTTCATAACCCAAATTTTTATATTCATCTAAGAGGGTTAAAATTGGATCATTATCTTTTAGTAGATCTGATTTATTCATGACTAACAGTGCAGGAATATCTGCATCTGCACATGCCACTAAGTAGCGGTCAATTAAACCTGGCGCAGGTTCAGGCAATGGCGCAAAGACAATTACAATTAAACTGACATTGGCCGCCACAGGTTTTACTTTGTGGTAACGGTCAGGGCGAGTGAGTAAAGATTGACGCGGATGAATTGCGGTAATAATACCTAAACCAGTAATAGGATCGGCTTGCCATTTCACACGGTCACCTGTGACCAATAATTCCAGATTGGTACGAGTATGACAGCGCCAGATGCTGCCTAATTCGATTGGTTTCCAATGTGGTTCAGGTTCACCAGCTTGTACCACAGGTTTTTCAGGATGAATTTCAGGTGTAGACAAGGCTTGGACTTCGAGTTGTCGTCCATAATGTTGTACGACTAAACCTTCCAAATCGGAAGACGTGTCAATTTCTTCTTGACGGGATTTATGCTGTTTCTGAATGCGTCGTTGCTGTTGTTCAGTCAGTCGACGCTTACGAATTAAAGCCATTCATATCCTAAAAAACCACGAAAACTAGATGGCAAAAATAGCATGAAGCGGGGTCTAATTACAGCGCAACCCCAATAAATTTGCTACTATGTTCACTTTTATAGCCTAATAAGATTGCACATTTATGAGCAGCACACCTGATACTCGCCTGATTTGGATTGACCTTGAAATGACAGGTCTCGATACAGATAACGACCAGATTATTGAAGTTGCTACAATTGTGACGGACGATAACCTGAATATTCTGGCGGAAGGGCCTGTGTTAGCCGTTCATCAATCAGATCGCGTGCTCAATGCAATGGATGAGTGGAATACTCGTCAACATGGTCAATCTGGCTTAATTGAGCGTGTTCGTCGCAGTAAATTGACGGCACAAGATGCTGAACAACAAACTTTAGAATTCCTAAAAAAATGGGTAAATCCAAAATCTTCACCAATGTGTGGTAACTCGATTTGCCAAGACCGCCGCTTCTTACATCGTTTAATGCCTGAAATGGAACAATACTTCCACTACCGTAACCTTGATGTGTCGTCAGTGAAAGAATTGGCGAAACGCTGGCGCCCAGAGATCATGGGTGGCTTAAAGAAAAATGCGTCGCATTTGGCGATGGATGATATTCGTGACTCGATTGCAGAACTCAAATACTATCGTGAGTATTTCTTTATTATGAATAAAGACTAAGGTTGTGACATAAAAAAAGAGGCGAAAGCCCACTGCTGTCCCATAGTTTGCTTTAAATAAAAAAACCTGAGTCCTAACAGTTAAAATATGAGTGCAAACAAACACTTTAACGACTAGGATTCAGGTTTTGTCACATCAGAATACCGTATTTCATGA